>JBGQNJ010000028.1:0-8539 GCA_041501065.1 Dehalococcoidia bacterium | reverse complement strand
CGACAAGGTCTTCATACCCTTCACCGTCGGCGGCGGCATCCGCAGCGAAGAGGACGTGCGACGCCTCCTCGAGTCCGGCGCCGACAAGGCGTCCCTCAACACCGCCGCCGTCGGCGACCCGACGCTCATCCAGCGCTGCGCCGATCGATTCGGCAGCCAGTGCATCGTCGTCGCCATCGACGCCAAGGGCACCGGCGAAGGCCGCTGGGAGGTCTACACGCACGGCGGCCGCACGCCCACGGGCATCGACGCCGTCGACTGGGCGCGGAAGGTCGTCGACCTCGGCGCCGGCGAGATCCTGCTCACCAGCATGGACACCGACGGCCACCTCGACGGCTACGACATCCCCCTCACGCGCGCCATCTCCGAAGCCGTCACGGTGCCGGTCATCGCCTCCGGCGGCTGTGGAACGCCCCAGCACATGGTCGACGCCATCATCGAAGGGAAGGCCGACGCCGTTCTCGCCGCCAGCATCTTCCACTTCGGCACCTACACCATCCGCCAGGTCAAGGAGTACCTGGCTGAGCGCGACATTCTCGTGCGGCTCTGAGGGACGCAGCCGATGGTGCAGTCACGGGAGGGCATATTCTGGGATATCATCGCCGGCAGGCGGCCACTTCCGGCGGTGCTCGGCCTGCTCGGCTGGCGCGTGCTCGAAGCGGAGCCCGGCCGCATCCGCGTCACGTTTCAGGGGAAGCCGGACTTCTACAACCCCGTCGGGTTCGTCCAGGGAGGCATACTCACCGCCATGCTTGACGGCGTTATGGGCGCGGCCGCCGTGTCGCTGCTGGACCCCGGCGAGAGCATCACCACTCTCGACATGAACGCGAGCTTTATGCAGTCGGTCCGAGACGTGAAGCTCGTCGCGGAGGGACGCGTCGCGCACAGAGGCGGCTCGACGGTCTTCATGGACGGCACCCTCACCCTCGAGGACGGCTCGCTGGTGGCGACCGCGACGGCGACGGGCCGCGTCGCGCGCATCCGCGAAGGCTAGGAGGCTTTCGATGGTCGACTTCGACAAAGGCCAGGGGCTGATTCCGGTCGTCATCCAGGACGACGACACGGACGAGGTCCTGATGCTCGCCTACATGAACGCGGAGGCGCTGGAGCGCACGCTCGAGTCGCGGCAGGTCTGGTTCTACAGCCGCAGCCGGCGCGAGCTGTGGCACAAGGGGGAAACGTCCGGCAACTACCTCAACGTCCGCCGCATCCTCATCGACTGCGACGAGGACACACTACTAATCCGCGTCCAGCCGCTTGGCCCGGCCTGCCACACCGGCGAGCGCTCCTGCTTCCACCGCGAGTTCGACGGCCGCCTCTTGGAAGGTCAGACCCTCTAGCCGGACTTGCCCGCTACGGGACAAAAACGTAGCCGAGACTGGAAAGTCTCGGCGTTCATGCCCGTTTCCACAATGTAGAGGAGGGCTTTAGCCCTCCACGTCGCTGCCCTCCGGCCGAACGTCCCGCCCTATCCGCTCACTCCGGCGGCTGCTCTCGCTTCAGCCCGCGCAGCAGCTCCTCCAGCCCTTTGTCGTACCGCTTGGAGTCAGCCTCCCATCCGGCGAAGTCCGCGTAGTTGCGGTTCATCAAGAACGGCTTCAGATCATCGCTGCCTCTCATGACTCTGAAGCCGGGCTCTTTCCAGAGGTCATCCAGTGAGATTGGCACTAGCTTGTCCGGCTCTTCGTCTATCTGTTCCCCGATCTCCTTGAGCACAGCATCTCGTACGAGCGCTCTAGCGGAACAAATCACCACCATTCTCTCGTACTTGGCCAGCATGTGCTTGATCTCCGGCCAAATCCGCTTTCCGACCGTCTTGTCCATGTCGTACACCCAGCAGGACACCCCGTTGGTCTTCAGGCCTTCGTAGAGCCTCTTCGCGAATTCCAGGTCCGGTTGCCCATATGATATGAAACAACTGTCGTGCTCGATTTCCGCCACAGCACCCGGTAGCACATCCAGCAGCTCCTGCGGCACCCCGGCGCCACGCAAGAACGTCTCCAGCTCCGGCGTCAGGTGGCCTCCCGCTCCGCGCACGGAGGCTACCAGCGTGTCGGTGCCGACGGCGCTCGGGTATCCGTGCTTGACAGTTGCCAGGCCGGTAACTTGGCTCAAGTCCACGGTGTCTAGAGACGTGCCTCCAAGCCACGCCTTCGACAGGTTTGCGCCCCGGAGATCGGTCTTGCGCAGGTTGGCTTTGCTGAGATCCGCCCCGGTAAGGTCCGCCCTGCTCAGGTTCGCGTGCGTGAGGTTGGCCTCGATCAGGCGAGCCCCGGTAAGGCTGGCTTCGCTGAACTTGGCGCCGTTGAGCGCGGCCAGGCTGAGGTCCGCCCACGCGAGGTTGGCCCCCTTTAGGTTAGCCTCCCTGAGGATGGTTTCCCTGAGATTCGCCTTGCTGAGATCGGCCTTGCCCAAGCGGGCCAGGCTGAGGTTGGCCTCTCTCAAGACGGCGCCCACCAAGTCCGCTTCCCTGAGGTTGGCCCAGCTCAGTTTGGCCCTATTGAGTTTGGCAGCGGAGAGGTAGGCTGCGCTGAGGTCCGCCTCAGTGAGGTCGACCCCGACAAGGTCAGCCCCCCTGAGGTCAAGACGCGCCCTCGGGTGCGCCTGCCGCCACTCGTCAATCGCCTTCCTCCCTTTGCGCACCAGCGCCAGGTGCTCCGCGTTCGCCATCTCTCGGTATCCTCCTGATGCCGCCCACTCTATGGCGTACCCGCACCTTTGTCAACCAGGAGCTTTCACTCCGTCTCGCGCCAGCACCTCCCGCAGCGCCCGGATCGCCACCTCGATCTGGCTGTCGTCGGGGTCGCGCGTCGTCAACGCTTGGAGCGCCAGGCTCGGACGCGACAGCCACCGCACGACGCGAAATCGCCGGAAGTCGGCGCTCAGGCGGATGATCTCGTAGCTGACGGCCGCAATCACCGGTATCAGCAGCACGCGCGAAGCGATCCGCCACCACCAGCTCGGCGTCCCCAGCAGCACGAACACCACCAGCGAAACGACCGCCACCGTCAGCAGAAACGCCGTGCCGCAGCGGGCGTGCTCGTTGCTGAACCGTCGCACCGATTCCACCTCCAGCGGCGCGCCCGCCTCCCAGGCGTTGATCGTCCGGTGCTCGGCGCCGTGATAGGCGTACACGCGCCGGATGTCGGGCACGAAGCCGATGCCCCAGATGTAGCCGAGCAGCATCAGCAGCCGCACGACGCCCTCGACGAGCACGACCAGGGAGCCGTTCATGTGCGAGCTCAGCCAGCCGGTCAGCAGCAGCGGCGCGACGAAGAATATGGCCGCCGCGAACACGAGTGTGACCCCCAGGACGATCCAGATATACGCCGGGCTCGGCTCCTTCTCCTCCTCCTCCGTCATTCCCGCCGCCACCTCCGACGAGAAGACCAGCGCCCGCATGCCCAGCGCCAGCGTTTCCCAGAGGACGATGACGCCGCGCAGGATCGGAATGCGTCGCACGCGGCTCACGTACACGCCGCCAAGCGACTCCGACTTGACTCGAATGCCGCCGTCAGGCTTTCGAACGGCGACGGCCATGCCGCGGGCGCCGCGCATCATCACCCCTTCGATGACCGCCTGGCCGCCGTAGTGCTGGATCAGCCTCTCCTGCTCCTCTGTCAATTCCCTCCTGCCATCTTGCCGAAATGTAGGGGAGGACTTCAGTCCTCCCGCAGCCTTCTCATGAGTCAGTCGCCAAAAAAGAAAGGGCCGGGATCACTCCCCGCCCCTTCTACTGGAATAGAAACCTTTTACTTGAGGCCGTAGCGCCGCTTGAAGCGCTCAACGCGCCCCGCCGTGTCCACGATTCGCTGCTCGCCGGTGAAGAACGGGTGGCAGCGACTGCACACCTCGACTCGTAGCTCCTTCTTCGTGGAGCGGGTGGTGAACGTGTTGCCGCAGGCGCAGTGCACCGTCGCCTCGACGTAGTCCGGATGAATGCCCTTTTTCATCTTACTCTTCACTCCCGTACACGCTGACCTGCTTTCGCCGGCCCTTCGCGTACGGCCCGAACTTCACCTTGCCGCGAATGAGGGAGTAGATCGTGTAGTCGCGGCCGAGCCCCACGTTCTCGCCGGGGTGGAAGCGGGTGCCGCGCTGTCTCAGAATGATAGTGCCGGGCAGCACCAGTTGCCCGTCGTACCGCTTCACACCGAGCCGCTGGCCCGGTGAGTCGCGATTGTTGCGGGAGCTGCCCATTCCCTTCTTGTGTGCCATCTCTATCTCATCGAGGGGTTAGCCCTCGTTCTCCTCTTCCTGCTTCTTCGCCCGGCTGCGCCTCGCCTTCTTCGGCTCAGCGCTTTCGCCGCCGGCCGTGACGATCTCTTCGATGGCCAGGCGCGTGTACGGCTGGCGATGGCCGGTCCGCCTCCGGTAGCGCACCTTCGACTTGTATTTGAAGATCACCGCCTTCGGGCCGCGACCCTGTTCCACCACCTGCGCCGTCACCTTCGCGCCCGCGACCGTCGGGTTGCCCGCCGTCACCTGGCCGCCGTCTGCGAGCAGCAAGACGTCCGCCAGTTCGACCTTATCGCCTTCGGCTGCCGACAGCTTCTCGACGTCGATCTTGCTGCCGACTTCGACTCGATACTGCTTGCCGCCGCTGCGGACTATAGCGTAAATGGGAGTCCTCCTCTGACGCAGAACCAATCCAGTCTACCGTTCAGACGCCGAACCTGTCAACCTCGCCGGCGGCAACCGCCGTGCTTCACGAGCACACAGCCCTTGATCCGCCTAGGTCGGGCGTCTCGCCCGGCCACCATACTCTTCACGCATGCCCCAGCCTTCGGGCGGGGTGGGGTCATCTTCGCCCACAAGAATACCCGCCTCAGGCGGGCATTCCCGTCATTCGCCGCCGTGCATCTCGACTACGTCTGCGTCGGGCCGCTCCCCCAGGCCAGTCCGGGCTTAGGCGCCTGGGCCTGACCCTCCTGGCCCTCCTGTCCCTCCGGCTTCGGCTCTTCCTTCGGCTTCTCGCCCTTCTCGCCTTCGCCGGTCTCGACCGGCGAGAACTGTTCGTCGAGCGGTGCGTTGAAGACCCGCTGCAGATCGTCCCCTTCCAGAGTCTCCACCTCAATCAGGCGGCGGGCGATCTGGTCCAGCTTGCCGCGGTTCTCCATCAGTATCTTCTTCGCCACCTGGTAGGCGTGGTCGATGATGCGGCGGACCTCTTCGTCGATCTCCTCCGCTACCTTCTCGCTATAGTTGCGCTGCTCGGCGATCTCGCGACCGAGGAACACCAGCTCCTCCTTGCGACCGAACGTGCGCGGGCCAAGCCGCTCGCTCATGCCCCACTGCATCACCATCTGCCGCGCGATCTTCGTCGCCGACTCGATGTCGCTCTGCGGGCCCGTCGTCATCTCGCCGAGCACGATCTCTTCCGCCACGTGGCCGCCGAGGCTCGATGCCAGCGTGTCCAGGAACTGCGAGCGCGTCTTCAGATGACGGTCTTCTTCGGGCAGGAAGCGCGTGAAGCCGCCCGCCATGCCGCGCGATACAATCGTCACCTTGTACACCGGGTCCGCGTTCGGCAGCATTCGCGCCACCAGCGCGTGCCCCGCCTCATGGTAGGCGATGATCTCCTTCTCCTTCGGGCTGATGACGCGGCTCTTGCGCTCCGGCCCCGCGATAACGCGGTCGACCGCCTCGTTGAACTCGGCCATGCCCAGCCGCTTCTTGTTGCGTCGGGCGGACAGGAGAGCGGTCTCGTTCACCAGGTTCGCCAGGTCAGCGCCGGAGAAGCCGGACGTCTGCTTCGCCAGGTCGGTTAGCTGTACGTCCTTGTCCAACGGCTTCCCACGGATGTGCACCTCGAGGATCGCTCTGCGACCCTTGATGTCGGGGCGGTCCAGAATGACGTGCCGGTCGAAACGGCCGGGACGCAGCAGCGCCGGGTCCAGGATGTCCGGCCGGTTGGTCGCGGCCAGGACGATTATGTTCGTATTCGTGTCGAAGCCGTCCATCTCCACCAGGATCTGGTTCAGCGTCTGCTCGCGCTCGTCGTGGCTACCGCCAAGGCCCGCGCCGCGCTGCCTGCCCACCGCGTCGATCTCGTCGACGAAGACGATGCAGGGCGCGTTGCGCTTCGCCTGGTCGAACAGGTCGCGCACACGCGAGGCGCCCACGCCCACGAACATCTCCACGAACTCAGAGCCGCTGATCGAGAAGAAGGGCACGCCCGCCTCGCCGGCCACGGCCTTGCTCAAGAGCGTCTTCCCCGTTCCCGGCGACCCGAGCAAGAGCACGCCGTGCGGGATGCGCGCCCCCAGTGAGGCGAACTTCTCCGGATACTTGAGGAACTCGACAATCTCCTCTAACTCCTCTTTCGCCTCGTCCACTCCGGCGACATCCGCGAACGTCACCGTTGACTTGTTGCCGCTGAACATGCGGGCGCGGCTCTTGCCGAAGCTCATCGCCTGGGAGTTCGACCCCTGCGCCTGGCGCAAGATGAATATCAGTATCGCTCCCAGGATAATGAACGGCACCAGTTGCAGCAGGAAGGGGAGAATGCTGCCTAGTTTGCTCCCGGAAACCACCTTGATGCTGACGCCCTGCAACTGCTGGTCCGTCAGTCCGGCGTTATGGAAGATCGTGTAGACGTCAGAGCCGGACTCCTTGCGCGACTTGTACGTGGTACTGCCGTCGTTCGGGGTGACCGTCAGGTTGTCCCCCGATACGTCGATGCTCTTGACCTCGCCGTCGCGCACCATAGTGATGACCTGGCTGATGTCGATCGTCTGGCTGGTGGGCGACTTACTGCCCAGAAAAGACCAAACGATCGCCACGACGGCGACGACGATGAGCAAGTATATGAACGTGTTGCGCATCCAGCGAGAGCCCATGCCGACTCCTAATTAGAGACTTTGTGACTTTTATACCATTAAGATTATATCAGACAGAGATACGGACGGAAAGGAACCCGAACGCTACGGCCCTCGAAGGCGGATGCCTCATGCCTTCGGACATGCGATTATCGGACGCTACGAGTGTCCGGCGCATCCTGCGAAACCCTGCTACGTCTCCTCGTCCGATGCCAGGACGCCCGCCAGCGCCCAGTCGCCGCGGTCGATGTCCTCGAAGATGATTATCGTTGCTTCCGGCGTCGTCTCGGCGATAGCGCACACCGCCTCCGTGATCGCCCTCGCCAGCTCCTGTTTCTGCGCGTGCGTCCGCCCCGTCCACATCTCGACTCGCACGATTGGCATCTTTCCCTCCTTCAACCTTCATGGCTGGCAGCGATGATACCACACGAGTACGGTCGCGCAGCTCGGGCATCCCGTCCGACACGTGTAGGGGCGCACGGCCGTGCGCCCCTACAGGCACGGCCCGCCATCCCGCGGTCCCTTTTTCCGCGACGCGGCAAGTAGGGGCAGGTTCCCGCTTGCCCACCTTTGGAGCGTGCCTGCCCGGATGTCCCCTACCATCCCGCTACCGCCTGTGCTAGCATCGCATGCAGAACATGGTCTACATTGAACTGCCGGAGGCAGCGATGGCCCTCCGACCCACCTTCGACCACGAGCGGACCCTCTGGAAGCAGGGTCTCCGCCTCATCGCCGGCGTCGACGAAGTGGGACGCGGCCCCCTCGCCGGGCCCGTCGTCGCGGCCGCCGTCATCCTGCCGCCGCGTTCCCGCTTCGTCTGGCTCGCCGACGTTCGCGACAGCAAACTGCTGCCCGCCCCCAAGCGGGAGGAGCTCGCCGAGAAGATACGCGCGAAGGCCCTCGCCGTCGGCGTCGGCACCGTGCCGCCGGAGCGCATCGACGCCCTCGGAATCGCGCCGGCGGGACGCCTTGCCATGGCGGAGGCACTCGCTGCCCTGACGCCCGTCCCCGAGTACGCCCTCATCGACGCCTTCGCCCTCCCCGAAGTCGACATCCCGCACCATGGCATCACCGACGGCGACGCCCTCTCTATCTCCATCGCCGCGGCATCCATCGTCGCCAAGGTGCACCGCGACCACGTCATGACGATGTACGACGCCCTCTACCCCGAATACGGCTTCGCCCACCACAAGGGCTACTCTACCGCCGAACACCTGGCGGCGCTGGCCCGACACGGCCCCTGCCTCATCCACCGGCGCTCCTTCGCGCCCGTGCGCGACTGTATCGTCGGAGGCTACTCGTGAGCAGCGAGCGCCTGCGATTGGGGCAGTTCGGCGAGAGGGTCGCGGTCGCTCATCTCGAATCGAAGGGCTACGACATCCTCGCCCGCAACTTCCGCTGCCGCGACGGGGAAATTGACATAATCGCCCAAAGCAACGGCTGCCTCGTCTTCGTCGAAGTGCGCACGCGCCGCGGCGACGCCATGGGTAGCGCGGCCGAGTCGCTAACGCCGCGCAAAGGCGCTCGCATCGCCGCTGCCGCCGATGCCTACTGCGATGCGAATCCGAAGAGCGCCGAGGATCGCCGTATCGACGTCATCGCCGTCGACCTCACGCCGCGGGGACGCCTGCTGCGCCTGGACCACATCGAGAACGCCTTCAGCAGCGACGAGCTGCCGGAGCTGTCGCGTCCATAGCATGGTAGGGGCAGGCCCCCGT
>JBGQNJ010000027.1:0-8614 GCA_041501065.1 Dehalococcoidia bacterium | reverse complement strand
ATGCGTGGCGTCCCGAGGGCCGAGCGGAAGGTCCGGATCGGCCGCTGGCTGGAGCGCTTCGGCGTTCTTCACTTGGCGGACCGCTCCGCCCGCAAGATATCCGGCGGCGAGGCGCATCGCGTCAGTCTGGCGCGCGCCTTCGCCCTCGAGCCCGAAGTGCTGCTCCTCGACGAGCCGTTCGCCGCCCTCGACCAGCCGACGCGGGAGACGCTCCTCGACGAGCTTGCCGGTGCCCTCGGCGAGACGGGCCTCACGACTGTCTTCGTCACCCACGACCGCAGCGAAGCGCTACGCCTGGGCGACCGCGTCGCCGTCATCGTCGGCGGGCAGATCCGGCAGGCCAGCGCGACGGCGGAGGTGTTCGCGGCGCCCGTCGACGAGGACGTGGCGTCGCTGGTGGGCGCGGAGACGATCGTCGCCGCGAAGCGCGTGGCGTTAGCGGGCGGCATCGCCAGCGTCCGTGTCGGAGAGCACGTGATCGACGGCCTCGCGCGGGACGGCCTTCCGGACGACGTGCTCGTCGTCCTGCGGCCGGAGGACGTTACGCTCATGAAGCCGGACGAACACCGTCCGGAGAGCAGCGCCCGCAACCACCTGCACGGCACCATCACGCGCATCACGCTGCTGGGTTATCAGGCGCGCGTCAACATCGACTGCGGCTTCCCGCTCTTCGCGCTCATCACGAAGCAGTCGCTGGAGGAGATGGGACTGGCGGCCGGGCAGGAGATCGACGCGACGTTCAAGGCGCACGCTGTGCACCTGATCGCGAGAGGGTCCGCGACCCGCAGCGAAGGCAGGAGCCTCTAGTCCAACCGCGTCTCCGGCTCGACGATCATTTGCCGCAATCCCTCTGTTTGCGTCGTTACGGCCGCCGGAAGGGTGGTATTATTACCGTAGGCCCGACGACGGCAAGGACGCATGCGTCCGGCGCGTCGCACGACGCCAAGCGATCATCGACAGGTATCCAAGGAGGGAGCGCGACATGTCGATCAGGGCGAAGAGAATCTCCTATTTCACTCTCCTGCTTGTTCTTCCTTTGGCTCTACTCGCATCCGCCTGTATGTGGGGCGTGGTGAGGAACGCCGACACGGGCACGGGCATCTCAGGCGCGACGGTCACCTACACCGACTCCCATGGCAACACAGGGTCGACGACGAGCGGCGCCGGCGGGCTGTACTTCTTCGACTCGGCGACCGGGGCAATTCCGGGGATCGGGCCTGTCGATATCGTTGTCAGCGCGCCGGGTTTCGCGACGCTGGACACCACCGTTATAGTCCAGTATGGCGATAATCCCAACGCGACCCTCAGCAACCTCTCGTCGTTTTGGGAGGTCCAGTCCTTCGACCTGCAGCCGGTTGCTACCGAAGGCACGATCAATACGCTCATATCGGGCGTCGGCTTCCCCGTCGGCGCCGTCTACGATGCAAACGGCGACCTCTACTTCAGCGAGCGCGACAACTGCCGCGTACGCAAGTTGGACACGGACGCCGGCACCGTCACCAACATCGTCGGCAACGGAACCTGCGGCTATGCCGGCGACGGCGGTCCCGCGACCGCCGCCGAGCTCGACGCTCCCGCCGGTCTGGCGCTCGACGACGATAACAACCTGGCCATAGTAGACACCAGCAACTGCCGCGTTCGAATGGTCGACCTCGACACCCACGAGATAACGACTGTCGCCGGCAACGGCACCTGCGGCTTCACCGGCGACAGCGGTGCCGCCACGTCGGCGGAACTAGGGTTGGCAGACGCGACGGTGCCGAGCCTCTTCGTCTGGTCGGATGTAGCCTTCGACGCGAGCGGCAATCTGTACATCGCCGACATCTTCAACTGCCGCATCCGCAAGGTGAGCGGCGGCACGATCACGACCATCGCCGGCTCAGGCGCGACCGGCTTCACCTGTGGCGCGTTCAGCGGCGACGGCGGACCGGCCACCTCCGCCCGGCTGAACCAGCCGAGCGGCGTTGCGGTCGATGACCACGGCAACGTTTTCATCGGCGAGCTGGCTGGCTGTCGCATCCGGAAGGTCACCGCTGGCGGAACCATCAGCACGATTGCCGGTAGCGGCGTTTGCACGCCCTCCGGAAACGGCGGCGACGCTGTGGATGCCGGTCTCGCCAACGTGCGCGGCATCGCGCTAGACGACGACGGCAACCTCTTCATCTCGCAGTTTGGTTTCAACCCGAACAATCCGACCGAACCCCGCTACTGCGAGGTGCGTCGCATCGACGAGGGCGGCACGATCGACGCCGTTGCCGGCACCAATAACTGCGGCTTCAGCGGCGACGGCGGCGAGGCAACGGACGCGAGGATCCAGACGCCGGGCGACATCGCCCTTGCCTGCAACGGCAACCTCGCATTCACCAGCGCCTTGGATGGCCGCATTCGCGTGGTCTTCGGCGCCAATGTTGGCGGACCAGCGCCGGGCAACATCTGCAACTAGGGGTTTCGCGCGGCCAGGCTCGAATCAGCCTGCCGTCACTCGGGCGACGGCTCCTTGAGCGCGCGCAGCAGCGAGAGGTCGCCGCTGATGATGGCGGCTACGCCCCATGCGACAAGCTCGCGCGCCCGCGGCAGGTCGTGGACGTCGTAGGCGGCAATCTCGATGCCCTCGGCCAGCAACTCGTCGACGACGGCCTTGTCCAGCAGACGCTCTTTTATCGACACGCCCTTCGCCTCGTGCGTCTTCCCCTGCAACTGCCAGAAGCGGCGGAGCTCCTCCGGCTTGCCAATCGAGTAGTAGACCCTGAGCTCCGGCTCGCTTTCTTGCGCGATTCGCATCAGGTCCCAGTAGCCTGCGGACATCCGCGTGCCGGCGATGCCCCCGTGCGCCCTCAGGGTGTCGAGCAGCAGCTCAAGCGAGCGCCTGCCCGTGTTCTTGACGTCGACGAGGACCGATGTCTTGCCGGCGACGCGCCGGAGCACCTCGTCGAGGCGGGTCGAGCGCGCCAGGGAGAAGCGCAGGTGCCACCGGCCGCCGTAGATGGGAAGGAAGAGGAGGCGGCCGTCGTGGCGCCCGGCGAAACTGCCGCGGTCGAGACGGACGTCGATCTCCACCGCATCGACGCCGGCAGTGAGGGCGCGCTCCAGCGCCTCGTAGCTGTTGCCCGCGCGGTGAGCGATGGTTACGGGCAGCGTCATGCAGTGTCCGTTCCCGCAGGTCCTTGCGGGCGGCTGAGCCCGTCTCGTAGCGACATCGGCGTGAAGCCGAATGCCTTCGGCACGGCGTCGAGCGCGGTGGCGTTATCCTTCGACAGCATCGCGAGTTGGTCGGTGGTCACGGGAGGATTCGGCAGGATGGCCTGGAGCACGCGCGCGCCCGGGCGCATGGCCCAGAGAGGGACGTGCACCTTTGGCTTTCGCGTCCCTACCTTCCGGCGGATGAGATCGATTATCTCGTTGTACGTATAGTACTCCGAGCCGCCGATCTCCACGATCTCGCGGTCGTGCACGCCTTCGTTGAGGCAGGCGACGACGCAGGTCACGACGTCCTCCACCCATATCGGCTGGAAGCGCGTCTTGCCGTTGCCGGCAACCGGCACCAGCGGTGTCCGCCTGACGAGGCGCTCCAGCCGGTTGAAGAAGTCGTCCTCCGGCCCGAAGACGAGCGACAGCCTGAGGATCGTCCAGTTGACGTTGCCCGCGGTCACGGCCTGCTCGGCCTGCGATTTGGCGTGCCAGTAGGGGTACTTCGGGTCCGGCGCCGCACCGATAGCGCTGACGTAGACCAGCTTCTTGACGCCGGCCTTCTCCGCCTCGCTGACGACGTTGGCGGTGCCGCCGCGGATCACGGCGTCGAAGCGCTGTGCGCCCTTCTCCGTGATGACGGCGACCAGGTGCGCGACCTTGTCGACGCCTGCCATCACCTCGGCCAGCCCTTCGCCACTGACGACGTCCGCCGCGACCTGCTCGACACCGTCCGGCAGGTCGGCCTTGCGGCTGCCGCGCGCGGCGACGCGGACCGGCTCGCCGCCTTGCGCCAATCGCGCCACGACGTGTCGCCCGATGAACCCCGTGCCGCCCGTGACCAGTATCATCGCCAACCTCTCAACTATGGGGTGCCGGTTTCGGTTTGAGTAGTGTTTTGCCCCACCGCGCCCTAAAGGACGCGGCATCAATTAGCCTTCCTCCCGCACTGCGCCCATTCGGTCTGTTCGACGCGATAACGTGTCCGTTTCCCATGCCGCGGCCTTCCAGGCCGCGGTGGCGTCCCTGAATATTCACAACGCCGACCTGGACGATTGACCAGAAGGAGAAGGCTCGATCATTTGGGTGATTGCTAGAACTCCGTCGCGCCGCTGAAGTTCCAGGACTTGACCTTCAGCGAGGGGACGCGACTGACTCCTATCATGCCGGGCATCAGCCGCGTCTGCCTGCTGATCATCTCGACCTGATTGAGGGCGTCGATGTAGCTCTGGGTGAAGCGCAGGTTCTTGATCGGCGCCGTTATCTTCCCCTTTTCGATGAGGAACGTGCCGTCGCGCGTCATGCCCGTCACGATGACCTTCAGTGGGTGGACCGGCCGCGTGTACCAGAATCGGCTGACCCAGATACCGCGCTCGATGGAGGCCAGCATGTCGTCCGTCGCGGCGTCGCCGGCCTTGAGGAAGAGGTTGCTCGGCAGCGGGCCGTAGGTGGCGCCGGCGGGCAGGGCGTGCCCCGTCGAAGGCTTGTCCTCCTTGCCGCCGTAGTAGCTGTCGTAGACGACGCCGTTCGCGACGCCGTTCGTTATCAGCTCTACTCTTCGTTTCGGCACGCCCTCAAAGTCGAAGGGCATCGGGATCGTCTCCGGTGAGAGGCCGTCGTCCCAGATCGTCACGTTCTCACCGACGATCTTCTCCCCCAGACGCCCGGACATGAAGCTGCGTTTCTCCTGGTAGGGCTGCGCGCTGAAGCCGAGGTAGGCAAGATAGTCCAGGATGTCGGAGGCGGCGTAGTCCTCCAGTATGACGTCGTAGACGCCCGGCTCCAGCGAGACCGGGTTTGCGCTGCGCAGGCACTTGTCGATTGCCTCCGCTGCCAGTGTCGGGCCGTCGATGTCATTGACGTCCATCGAGAGGCGGGCGGCATAGCCGCTGCTGTCCGCCGACATCATCGTCGTGTTGATGTCGGCGTTTGTCTCGCGTTGATAGGCGAAGACGCCGAGCGAGTTCGCAACCGCGACCTCGGAGGCGGAGGTGCGAAAGGCGCCGGCGGCCGTGACCTTGGCGTTTCGCGCCGCGTCGCAGACGGCGGCGACGACGCGTGCCCGGTCGTCGGGCCCGAAAGCGGCGGTGCGCTGTACCCAGGCGTCGACGCGCCTGACCGGCTGCGGCGCCGGCAGCGACTGGAAGTCTTCATTCTCCCGCTGATGCGCCGCGAGTGTCGCCGCCCTCTCGACGACCGCCCGCAGCGATTCGTCGGAGAGCACGTTCGTGCCCGCAACGCCGATCTTCCTGCCGATCACCGCGCGCACGCTTACGTCGACGCTTGTGTCGTCCACGTTCTGGTGGATGTAGCTATTGGCGAAGCGAGTGAGCGCGGAATGACTGGAAAAAAGGAGGACCTCCGTCTGTTCCGCCCGGCTCATCGCCAGGACGCGGTCCGCCGTGTCCTTGAGCTGAGTTTCACCCGGCAGCATCCTGTACTCTGCCTCCTGTAGCCGAGGCATCCTGGCCTCGGGAAGTTCTACTTCATGAGCCCGACCTGAATATTGCGAAAGCGCGCCGGCGACGTTCCGTGCCCCGTGTGCGCCACCTGCTCCGGCTGGCCCTTGCCGCAATTCGGCGTGCCCCAGACCACCCAGTGGTCACGGTTGCAGACGGCGTCACAGCTCCCCCAGAACTGCGGCGTCATGCCGGCGTAGGTCGCGTTCTTCACCAGGTCGCCCAACTTGCCGTTCTTGATCTCGCGCGCCAGCTCCGTGCCGAACTGGAAGTTGAGCCGCCGCTGGTCGATGCTCCAGCTACGGTTCGTCTCCATGTAGATGCCGTCGTCGGTGGCGGCGATGAGGTCCGCCAGCGTCCACTCGCCCGGCTCCAGGCTGACGTTGGTCATGCGGATGAGCGGGATGCGGTTGAAACCATCCGCGCGCATGGCGCCGTTGCTGCGCTGCCCCAGCGAGGCCGCCGTCTCCCGCGACGTCAGGTAGCCGACGAACAGGCCGCTCGATACCAGCGGCGTCGACTGTGCCGGCACGCCTTCGTCGTCATAGCCGAACGTGCCGAGGCCGCCGGGTATGGTCGCGTCGGCGGTCAGGTTGACGGCGTCGGAGCCGTAGCGGAAGTTGCCCAGCTTCTCGGTCGTTAGGAAGCTCGTGCCCGCGTAGGCCGCCTCCGTCCCGAGCACGCGGTCGAGCTCGACGGCGTGGCCGCAGCTCTCATGCACCTGGAGCGCAAGCTGGCTCCCGTCGAGGATGACCGTCGTCACGCCGGCGGGGCAGGGCTTCGCGGTGAGCAGCGCCGCCGCCTCTTCAGCGACGCGCGGCGCGTTACCCGCCAGGTCCCAGCGCTCCACGAACTCCCAGCCCTCCGTGCCCTGGTGCCGCCCGACGCTGTTGGGGTAGGAGCGCTGCTGCACCTCGCCCTCGTCGACGGCCGTGGCTTCGATGGAGCAGCCCGTCTCCACCAGGTCCTGCTCGATGAAGCTGCCCTCGCTGCTGCCGAACGTCTTCTTCTCCCGCTGGTAGTAGACGTTCGACTCGGCCATCACGATGCTCTTGACTTTCATCATGGCCCCGTTCACGCGGAGGAGGAGCGCGATCTTGTCGTCGGGCGACGCGGCGAAGGGGTCAATGCGGAACGGCGTGCGATAGGCGTCGACGTGGACCTCCGGCGGGCCGATGTCCGCTCGCGGGCCGCCGGCGCGCGCCGACGCCCGCGCGATGGCGACCGCCTTCGCGGCCACGCGATCGGCCTCTTCCGGCGTCATCCGGTAGCTGCCGGCGAAGCCCCAGTAGCCATCGACGATGACGCGCACGCCGAAGCCGAGGCTTTCGTCCGCGGTCAGGCCTTCGACGTTCTGGTTGCGCACCGTGATCGACTCAGCGCGCCGTTCGACGACGCGCGCGTCGGCGTAGGCGGCGCCCTGCTGGGATGCGGTGTCAAGGGCACGGGAAACGAGGTCGCGCATCGCCGTCTCCTTACTAGCGCGGCGCGGATTCGCGGTGTCGTGAGAGCGCCGGCGATCTTCGTGTCCGCCGGACGCGCCCTTACTGTGACGTTCTGTCTCTGGCGGCTACTCCCGCGGCTACCTTCTCCCTGGCGAGAGGACCGATTCCGGCGAGCGTGCGGAAGATCCGCAGGTAGTCTCTCAGGTTGCGCGTGATCAAGAACTGCCGGCGCACAGCCTCGCGGCCGCGGCGCCCCATCTCGTCGGCTTTCTCGGGGTTCCGCAGCAGGTGCAGCACGCGGCCGGCGCACTCCTCCGCCGTGTTGACCAGGTAGCCGGTCTCGCCGTCGATGATCTGGAGGGGGATGCCGCCCACGTTGCCGGCGACGACCGGTCGCCCCTTCCAGAGTCCCTCCGTGACCGATAGGCCGAAGCCTTCGCGCACCGACTTCTGGACGATGACCCGCGCTGCCCGCTGTAAGGCGTTCACCTCCACGTTGCCGACGCCGTTCAGGTTCGTGAGCACCTTGATGTCCATGTCCTCGCCGGCGCGGCGCACCGTGCGTTCGTACCAGGCCCAGCCCTCAGGGTCATCGTTCGCCATCGACGCTACGAGCACGAGCTGAAGCTCAGGGATCTCGCGCTTCACCATGCGATAGACGTCTATCACGCCAAGCGGGTCTTTCCAGGGGTCGAAGCGCGACACCTGCACGATGAGCGGCCGTTCCGGGTCGATCTCGTGATTGCGCAGGATCGCCTCTACGGTGTCGGCCGGGATGTCGGCGTTCTTGGCGCTGAACGGGTCGATTGACGGCGGGACGAAGAAGGGGATTGGGCCTTCCAGGTCGTCCTTCATGTAGTTGCGGAGCGTGAAAATCGCGCCGTCGTAGAGGGAGACGTGCGACCGCAGCATGTCCCAGACCTGCACTTGCGCGTCGGTTAGGTCGATGTGGCAGCGCCAGACCCACTTCCCCGGAGGGCGGCCCCCGCGCATTTCGATGAGGGACGAGAGGATGGCCGCGGGCTGCGGGTCATGCATGATGACGAAGTCATAGTCCTCGTCGAACATCTCGGCGTTGGCGCGATTGTACTGTAGCCAGAGCTCCCACATCTGCGGCTTCCAGTCGATGAGCATCCCCTGGAGGCTGTTGTGCATCCCCTTTGTGACGCGGAAGAAGTCGTCGCCGGCGCGGATGACCTGCCAGTCCGCCGACAGGCCGACGTCTGCCATCAAGGGCACGAACGAGCTCAGTATCTCGGCGACGCCTCCGCCGAACGGCGTGGAGTTGATATTGACGACGCGGGCGCCCTTGAGGGGCTCCGCTAGCGCCAGGATCTCGTCAGTGGCGTCGTCACCGATGAGAGAGCGGTAGCTCTCCAAGGTTTTCGGGGCAGTTGGAATCGAACTCAACATCTCTTCACTGATACTTTCCGCGTCTCTCGAATAAGGTCACCGTCTCTGCGCACGTGAACCCCTCCCTTCCGCCAGCCGCTGCGTTCCCAACTTCTAACATCAATCTCGTCT
>JBGQNJ010000026.1:0-8651 GCA_041501065.1 Dehalococcoidia bacterium | reverse complement strand
ACCGAGGCCGTCGTGGGCCTGCTTGCGGACGGGCTGGCCAGGCGCGGTCACGACGTTGTGCTCCGCGCTTCCGGCGATTCCATCACGCTGGCGGAGCTACGCTCGGTCTACCCGCGCAGCCTGCGCACCGCCGAGGGACTGCAGAGCACCATCCCTTATGAGCTGGCGCACGTGGCGGATGCGCTGCGGGACGCGCCCGACTTCGACATAGTCCACAATCACACCGGCGAGATGCTGATGGCCTTCGCCGACCTCATTGACGTGCCGGTGCTGACGACAACCCACGGCAACCTGACGCCGGATAGCCGCTTCATCTGGGAGCGCTACGGGGGCTTCTATAACACCATCAGTCGGGCGCAGGCCAGGTATATCATCGGTTTCCCGCATGCGCGCTTCGCCGGTGTCGTGCACAACGCCATCGACGTACGAACCTACCCGTTCCGCGCGGACAAGGAAGACTACCTTCTCGGCCTGGCCCGCGTTTCGCCGGAGAAGGGGACGCACGTAGCGATCGAAGTGGCGCGCAGGCTCGACATGCCACTGATCATCGCGGGCAAAGTCGACCGGGTCGACGTCGATTACTTCCGGACCGTCGTGGAGCCTCAGATCGACGGCAAGCAGATACGGTTCTTCGGCGAAGCGGACGCGGCCGCCAAGCGCAGGCTGTATGCGGGCGCCCGTTGCCTGCTGACGCCGATCGGGTGGGAGGAGCCGTTCGGGCTGGTCACGCCGGAAGCGATGGCCTGTGGCACGCCGGTCATCACATTCGCCCGCGGCGCCGCGCCGGAGATCGTCGTGGACGGCGAGACCGGCTTTCTGGTCCACAACGTCGATGAGATGGTCGAGGCGGCGCGACGCATCGGCGAGATCGACCCCCGCCGCTGTCGCGCGCACGTCGAGGAGCACTTCGACGGGCCCGTCATGGCCGACGCCTACATCAGGGTCTATGAGCGCATCCTGGAGACCGTCCGCGCTGAGCGGTCCGTCCCCGCCGTGTCCCCGCTGCCGGTAAGGCTGACGGCAGTGAAATAGGTACCCCCGTGCCGGCCGGCATCGCGCGATCCGACCGCCGAAACCCGCCTTACCTCGCCCGATGCCGCGACGAGTGTGGCAAACTTCACGAAACGTCACACCAATCTATTGACCTCGACGCTGGGAGCCGATACAATAAGCGGCAGGCGGCAACCGGTGGCCGCCCAGGTGTGTCATGCTGGGCCGCCAACCAGCGTGCCACTCTCGACAGGACCGAGAGCTAACATGAACGGCAACCTGGAGACATCGCTACGCAACGTCGTCGTCTTCGAATGCGCCGGACCGCCGCCGGCAAACGGCGCGACAGCGACGGTCGCAGAGCAGGCGGCGCCGCTTCACCCTGCGACCCAGACAATCCGCCTCCCCTGCTCCGGCAAGCTCCAGCCTGAACATCTCCTGAAGGCATTCGAGACCGGCGCCGACCTCGTCGTTGTCGTGACCTGCAGCGACGGCGACTGCCGTTACTTGGAGGGGCGCCGCCGCATCCAGCGCAGGCTCGACTACGTGCGCGGATTGCTCGACGACATCGGCCTCGGCGGCGCGCGACTCGTGCTTGTCGACAGACCTCCTGATTCGCAGGCGAACGGCGCGTGGGAAGCGATCACCGCCCTCCAGGCCGGCCTGACCGCAAGCCCCCTGGGCAGAAACGACGGCACAGGAGACTAGCTCGATGGCACAAGACGCGACACTTTCGAAGCTGGCGCAGGCGCTGCGCTCCGGGCGGCCGGCCGTTGTCGCCGAGTGCGTTCCGGGCGCCGTCAACGACGCCGAAGCCTTGAAGCGGCTGGCGGCTTCTTTCCCCCCGCTCGACGCCGTCGCCGTCGGAAGCAGCCCCGTCTCCGCCCTCGCCTGCTCGACGCTGTTGGCCGCGCAGGACGTGGAGACCGTGCTGTGCCTGTCGACTGGCGACCGCAATCGCGAGGCCCTGCTGTCGGACGCGCGGGGCGCGGCGCTGCTCGGCGTGCGAAACGTCCTCTGCGTTAGCGGCGACCATCCGTCGCTCGGCGCGTCGCCCGAAGCTGCCGCCGCGTTCGACGTCGACCCCACGCAACTCGTGCAACTGCTCAGAGACCGCGACGCCACGGCTTCGATGCTGCTGATCGGCGCCGAGGTTTACCCGCAGCTCCGTCCGCTGGAGCTTGCCCTCATCGATACTCGCAAGAAGGTCGTTGCCGGCGCCGGCTTCCTGACAACGCAGCCAATCTTCGATAGCGACGCCTTCGACGAGTGGATGGCCGCCGTGCGCGAAGAGGGCCTCAGCGACCGCGCGGCGATCCTCGCCGCCGTGCAACCGCTGACGAGCGTCGACGAGGCGGTTACGTTGCAGCGGCGCTTACACGTCCCTGACGGCGTCATAGCCAGGCTCAGGGGCGCCTCTGATGTCACCGGCGAGGGCATCGCTATTTGCGCGGAGCTTGCCGCGCGAATTGCCACCGTCGAAGGCGTGCGCGGCATCTACATCCGATCGGCAGGCAAGCCGGAGAACGTCGCGGAGATCATGCGACGCGCCGGCCTGCGGGTCGCATAGCAGGAGGGACTCTTGCCCGAACGCTATCACGTCCCTACCGTGCCCACGCCGGGTCGCTTCCCGAAGATCGGCAAGTACAGCATCGTCGATTGGCGGGAGGACTGCGCCCGTTGTCGCAACTGCGTGAAGAACGCCTGCGTAAGCGGCATCTGGCCGCTGGAGCGCGCCTATGATCGTGATCCCACGACGCCGCTCGAGCCCTCGTTCGACTGTCGGGCCTGCCTGTCCTGCGTCCAGGGCTGCACCAAGGGCATCCTGTCGCTCTCCGTCAACCCCGCCTATCTAACGCTCGGCGACCGCTACTGGAGCCGCGAAATGCTGTCGACGACGTGGGCCCAGGCGGAGACCGGCCGCATCCCCGTCTCGGGCGCCGGCTACCGCGGCCCGTTCTGTGGCCCCGGCTTCGATTCCATGTGGACCGACATGTCGGAGATCGTGCGCCCGACGCGCGACGGCATTCACGGGCGCGAGTACATTAGCACGTCGGTTGACGTCGGCTCGAAGCCTCTGCGCGTGCGATTCGACGCGGACGGCATGGCAGACGCCGAGCCGCCGCTCATCGAGCTGCCGGTGCCCTTCATCCTCGACGTCCCGCCGTGGGGTTCGGACGGCAAGCGCCTGGCGACGGCTCGGGCGAGCGCGGCGAAGACGCTGCGGACGCTGAGCGTCATACGCGCGTCGCAGTTTAGCGACAGCGACGACCTCGACGCCCTGGCGCCGCTGCTCGACGGCGAGGAGATCGCGGCGAACGAGCCCCTATTGCGTGGGGCGTGCCTCGTCGAACTCAGCGACGCCCCGCGAGTCGCTCATTATGTGAAGCAAGCGCTGGATATGAACCCGCGCCTCGTCATCGGCGTGCGGACGCCTTTCACCGTCGATGCCGGCGAGCACCTGCTGCGACTTCACGAAGCCGGCGTCCGCGTAGTCCATCTCTGCGCTGACGAGTACGGCCGCGAGGTCGACACCGACGAGCCTCGCTACCTGAGAGACGCCCTTCGCGAAGTGCACGGCCGCCTGGTGCAGGAGGGTATCCGCGACGAGATGACCCTGATCGTCGGCGGCGGCATCGCGCTGCCGGAGCACATGGCGAAGGCGATTATCTGCGGCGCCGACCTGGTCGCCGTGGGTGCGCCTCTGCTCGTCGCGCTGGGCTGTCGCGTCTGCGACGGTGACCACGACGCGAACTGCCCGGTGCAGATCCAGGACGTCGAGGCGGAATACGCGGCGCAGCGCATGGTGAACCTCATGGGCGCCTGGCACTCGCAGCTAATCGAGGTACTGGGCGCCATGGGCATCCGCGAGGTGCGGCGTCTGCGTGGCGAGACCGGCCGGGCGATGTTCCTGGAAGACCTTGATAGGGAGGCGTTCGGTGACATCGGTTATTGAGCGACCGGTCACGGAAGCCCAGGCCGAGCGTCGCAACGGGCCGCCGCTGGAGACGGTCGAACGCGTCGTGCGGCCGATGCCGGACCGCTATCGCAACCCTATCGGCCCCTACAAGGTGCGTCGGAGCGCCGACTGCCGGAGCTGCGCCGTCTGCGTCGACATCTGCCCCTACGGCGTCCACGTGAAGCCAGCCGGCTACAATCTGCCGCTGCGGCCGCGCGACTACCTCTGCATCGGGCCGAAGTGCGCCGAGACGGACCATTACTGCGTCGAGCACTGTCCGAACAGGGCGCTCTCGGTGGGCCACAACCCGACGGCCGATGCCATCGGCGACCCCCGCTGGACCTCCGACCTCCTGCTCGCGACCTGGCGACAGGCGGAGACCGGCAGCATGACAAGCGTCGGCGATCTGGAGTACCGCCACGGTGCTTCCGGCGGCGGCTTCGACGCGCTGCGCTTCCGCTTTCCCCAGACGCCGGCTACGGTCGCGCCGGAGGATGTCGACACTCGCCTGGAGCTGAACCATCGCGACGACGGGCGTCCGCGAGTCACAATCGACCTGCCCATCTACGGCGGCGGCATGTCATTCGGGTCTGTGAGCATCCACGTAATGATAGCGCGGGCGCGGGCGGCCATCGCCTGGAACACGTTCACGTGCACGGGCGAGGGCGGCTACCCGGAGCGGCTTCAACCGTACGACGACCACGTGATTACGCAGGTCGCGACGGGCCTCTTCGGCGTGCGCGAGGAGACGATCCAGCGGGTGCGGATTGTCGAGTTCAAGTACGCCCAGGGCGCCAAGCCCGGCCTCGGCGGCCACCTCCTCGGCGACAAGAACACGCCGGACGTGGCGCGGATGCGACAGGCGGTCGCGGGCAACGCCCTCTTCTCGCCGTTCCCGTTCCATAGCGTTTATTCCGTCGAGGACCACAAGAAGCACATCGACTGGATAAAGGCGATCAATGCGCGGGCCCTGACGTCCGTCAAGGTGTCGACGCCGACCGACGTCGACATGGTGGCGGTCGGCAGCTACCACGCCGGCGCGCACATCATTCACATCGACGGCAGCTACGGCGGCACGGGCGCGGCGCCGGACATCGCCAAGAAGAACATCGCCATGCCCATCGAGTACGCGATCCCGAGGGTGCACCGCTTCCTCGTCGAAGAGGGCGTGCGGGACGAGGTCGTCCTGATCGCGAGCGGCGGCCTGCGCACGGCAGACGACGTGCTGAAGGCGATCGCGCTGGGCGCCGACGGAGCCGTCGTCGGCACGGCGGAGATCGTTGCTCTCGGCTGCATCCGTTGCGGCAACTGCGAGAGCGGTCGCGGCTGCGCGCGCGGCATCGCGACAACCGACCGCAAACTGATCGAGCAGGTGCAGGTCGACTGGGCGACGCAACGCCTCATCAACATGTACGCCGCCTGGCGCGAGCGGATGGTCGACGTGCTGGCCCGCATGGGAATGAGCAGCGTCTCTGAGCTGCGCGGACGCCACGACTGCCTGCGTCGCGTGCGCTGGGGAGAGGAAGACGTCGATGACTGACGCCGCCGACAGGATTGTGCGCTCGCGTGCGGAGCTGCTCGAAGGCAGGCCGCGCGTCGTCGAGCCTCGCGCCTCCGACGAGGGCGGCTGTGGCGTCACCGGCTTCGCCTGCTCCATCCCCGTGCGCGGCCGCCACATCTACGAGCCGTCGGTCCAGATGCACAACCGCGGCAACGGCAAGGGCGGCGGCATCGCGGCGGCCGGGCTCGTCGCCGACGACGTCGGCGTGTCGCAGGAGGTGCTCGATTCGCACTACCTGCTGCAGATCGCGCTCCTCGACCCGAAGGCGCGCGGAGAGGTCGAAGAGGCGTACATCACGCCGAACTTCGACGCCGCGCTGTCGATGCGGATGGCGACGATAGACGATTTCCGCGACGTGCCGGGCCTTGAAGTGAAGCCGCCCGACGTCCAACGCTACCTTCTGCGCGTGAAGCCGTCCGTCCTTTCGGAGTTCGCGGAGCGCAACGGGCTGGCGGACCTGCCGTCGCGCGAGGTCGAGGACGAGTTTGTCTACCGCAACTCCGTTCGCCTGAACGACAGCTTCTACGCCTCCCTGGGCGAGCAGCGGGCGTTCGTGCTCTCGCATGGGCGGAACTTGGTCGTCTTCAAGATCGTGGGCTACGCCGAGCAGATCGTCCAGTACTACCGGCTGGAGGACCTGCGCGCGCACGTCTGGATCGCCCACCAGCGCTACCCGACGAAGGGCCGCGTCTGGCACCCGGGCGGTGCGCACCCGTTCGTTGGACTGAACGAGGCGCTGGTCCACAACGGCGACTTCGCCAACTATCACTCCGTCGCCGAGTACCTGTTGCAGCGCAACATCCGGCCGCAGTTCCTCACCGACACGGAGGTATCGGCGCTGCTCTTCGACCTGTGGTCGCGCGTCTACAAGTACCCGCTGGAGCACGTCATCGAAGCGCTGGCGCCGACGACGGAACGCGACTTCGATCAGCTTCCTGAGGAGAAGCAACGGCTCTATCGTCGCCTCCAGGCCGCGCACATCCACGGGTCGCCCGACGGTCCCTGGTTCTTCATCATCGCCCGCAGTCTGCCGGACGAAGGTCGCTACCAGCTCCTCGGCATCACCGACACAGCGATGCTGCGGCCGCAGGTCTTCGCCCTGTCCGACGGTGACGTCCAGATAGGGCTGATATGCTCGGAGAAGCAGGCCATCGACGCCACGCTGCACAGCCTGGCCGCGGAAGACCCTCGCTTCTGCCCCATCGCGGACCGCTACTGGAATGCGCGCGGCGGCAGCCATACGGACGGCGGCGCTTTCCTCTTCAACGTCGAAGGGAACGGCCACAAGACGCTCACCTGCACCGACAAGTTCGGACGACCGGTGACGGCGGGCTCGGCGTCGGTCCGCTGCGATGTGCCAGCAAGCCATGACGCTGCAGCCTCGATGCGCGAGGCCGTGCGCGACTGCCTCGGCCGCCAGGACGCGCAAGGGCTATTTCGATACGCCGTCGACAACTTGCCGGCGTGGGAGCCAGACGGCCTTCGCTCCTTCTGCAATGCGCTTGCCGACGAGGCGCGCGAAGGTCAAAGCATGACGCCAGCAATCGAGGCGCTGACGCTGCTCCGTGACCGTCGCTACGAAACGGGCGACAAGCGCAGGAGCTCGGTGCTGCGGGTGGTCGACGAGTCGCTGACGGCGCTGTTCGAGACGGCCGTGCCGTTCGGCACCCCGAACGGCATCCGCTACCGCCGCATCGACTGGGATACGCGCCACCAGCTTGCGCCGCCGGAACCGGGCGAAGAGACGCTGGTCGTGAACGTCGAGCGCTTCCCGCCCGAGGGCGACGAGTGCGACTCGCTCCTGGTGCGCCGCGCCTATGAGATGGGATGGCGCCGCTTCATCTGCTACGGGTATCGCGGCCAGCGCTTCGCCGGCTGCGGCCTGGGGCCTGACAGCGACGGCCTGCGCATCGACGTCTACGGCAGCTCCGGCGACTACCTCGCGTCGGGCATCGATGGTCTGTCGATCTACGTCCACGGAAGCGGGCAGGACCAGTTGGGCCAGATCATGAATCGTGGCCGGCTCGTCGTCTACGGCGACGTCGGCCAGACGTTCCTCTACGGCGCCAAGGGCGGCGAGACGTACGTGCTCGGCAACGCCGCCGGACGGCCGCTGATCAACGCCGTCGGGCGACCGCGGGTCGTGATCAACGGAACCTGCCTCGACTTCCTCGCCGAGTCGTTCATGGCCGGCGACCCGCTGGACGGCGGCGGCTTCGCGATCGTCAACGGCATGGAGTTCGACGACCGCGGCCGCCTCGTGTCGCAACCGGCGCCCTATCCGGGGAGCAACCTCTTCTCCCTCGCGTCGGGCGGCGCTATCTACATCCGCGACCCGCACGGCCTCGTCGATGAGGCGCAGCTCAACGGCGGCGAGCTCGGCCCGCTAGCGGAGGAAGACTGGCTGCTGATACGTCCCTACCTGGAAGAGAACGAGCGCCTGTTCGGCATCAGCATCGACGAGCTGCTAACAGTCGACGGCGGGGCGCGTGAGCCGGAGGAGGTCTACCGCAAGGTGAGCGCCGTCAAGCTGCGCGTGCTCGCGGCGAAGGGGGAGGACAGCGATGACGTCGGCGACTGACACCCCTGTCTACCCGCTCTCGTTTGACACACTCCTGCCGGAGCTCGGCGGCGCGACGCTATCGGGCTGCTTTCAGTGTCAGAAGTGCTCGTCCGGCTGCCCTATCGCCGCGGACGCGGACGTGAAGCCGCATGAGATCGTTCGACTCGCGCAACTCGGCGCGCGGCAGGAGTTGCTGTCGAGCCGCTTCATCTGGGAGTGCACGTCGTGCGGGACCTGCGAGGCGCGCTGCCCCCAGGGAGTCGACCTGCCCGCGGCCATCGATGCGCTCCGTCGACTGTCGCGGGAGGGCGGATTCGTCGCGGAGCCGGCGGTCGCTACGTTCAACGATATCTTCCTCGACGTCGTGCGGCAGTTGGGTCGCGCGCACGAGCTGGCGCTGATGGCGGCGTTCAAGCTGCGGACGCGTCGATTCACACAGGACGTTGCCAAGCTGCCGATGATGCTGCGAAAGGGCAAGTTCGCGCTTATGCCGCGGATTGTGCCGGGTCGCAATGACAGGCAGCGCCTCTTCCGTCGCGCCCGCGAGCAGAAGAAGGGGGCGCCGTGAGCTACGTCTT
>JBGQNJ010000025.1:0-8976 GCA_041501065.1 Dehalococcoidia bacterium | reverse complement strand
GGTCCTGGGCGCCGGCCTGCGTCTGTGCGGCCGCGGCTAAGTCCACCGCTTTCTGCGCTACCTCTCGCTCCGAGAGACCGCCTCGGCGGGCCGCGCGTTCGACGACGTGCCGGTAGCGGTCGCGCGTGGCGAAGTCCATTTGACTGTAGACGCCGGCCGGGTCGTCGCGGAGCGTGTCCTCGACGACGCTCATCGTCTCGACGAACTCACGCCAGTCGGTGGCGTCGAGGAAGCGGAGGCTGCCGATACTGTTGCTGATTGAAACCTGGCCCTCTGCCTGCTGCTGGCCCTCAAGCTGGATCAGCCGCTCGATCGTCAGGCTCATCTCGGTGAGCCGTTGCTCCAGCCAGGTAAGCGGCATCGCCTGTGCGGGACCCTGGCCCTGGAGCCGGCGGGCGAGTTCAGCTACGAAGGCACTGGACATCTGCGGCCGGGACCGCGCCATGTCCGCGAGGGTGAGGACCAGGCTCGTCGGCTCCTTCCCCGCGACCTCGACCATCCGGTCGGCCCAATGGTTAGCCTGGCTGCGCGCGAGTCGGTCGGCGGCGATGCGAGCCGCGACGCGGCGGAGGTTGTTGATGAGCGCCAGGCGCAGCATGATCGGGATCGCCCAAAGCTCGCCCAACTTCAGCGGCCTGACGGCCTGGTAGGCGGAGACGAAAGCGCTCAAGCTGCCCGCGTCGACGCGGCCGTCTCCGTGAGAGACAAGCTCCAGGGCGATGGCGTAGACGACGGGGTAGCCGGCCGAGACGCCGCCCAGCAGGCGGGGGAGCTCCCGACTGTACCCCTTAGGCAGGTGGCCCCGTGCCGCCCGCACTTGCTCCTCGATAAGGTAGAAGTTGTCGCGCAGCCACTCGGCGGCCGGAGTGACACGAACCTGATCTTGCCCCTCGTCCGTTATGAGCCGGTAGGCACTGAGAAGGACACCCTCGTTCTCATTGAGCTGTGGGAGCAGAAGATCCGGCCCGCGCTTCTCCTCGACGGCGTGCCTCGCCGCAAGCTCCTTCGCGTGGCCCTTGAGCTGCTCGAGGCTGAGCAGCTCGGCGCGCAGCGGCTGGTCATCGCCGCCGCGTGCGGGCTCGACCCCCCTGTGGCGGCGGCCCCAGATGGCGCGGACGGCGGTACGAAGACCCCTCCTGCCGTTGTTCAAGCCAGTGTGTCCTCTCTGACTTCGGCGAACCTGCGACTGTAATAATGAGGTGCAGTCCGTTGAGCCGCAAGACGCGACGGTCCTCCGTCGCGTCTTGCGGCGTCTGGAAGGCGCGGCTGGGGTCGTTTCTCCAGTTCAAGATGAGACTGGGAGAGAGAGCCGGGAGGACGGCTGGTCTCACTTCCGGATGAAGCACGTGTGGACGTGACCGCATCTTGCCCCTGCTACCGTACCACATAGCATGCTGGTCCTGCAGCGACGGCCGGCAGACTTACCCGGCCCCGCGAGGCATCTTCTCGAACCTACGTTGAGGTAGTCAGCAATTGGGCCCGTGCAGGCTTCTTGGGCGATAGTCGCCGTGATATCCGATTCGAGTCGAGGATAGTGAAGAGAATCTCGAAGTCCGACCCGACGAGACGGTGGACTCCTTCGCGCAATGCAATTTGCCTGGGCGTGTACTCAAGGTGTTCGACGCACAAGCGGGGAAGTCCGATAAAGACACGTTAGCGAGGGACGCGGAGCCGTCGGATGGCCGGTGATCTGTCTGGCGCGGCTGACCGGGCAGGGTAGGGACGGGCAAATACAAGGGATCTCGCCCACAAGCCATCACGCCTGTGTAATGAGCATCCGTCTTCGGCGTTCTCACTTTTGACCAGTGTGTGAGCACCCTTCGCCGTCCCTTCTGGCTGAAGGCGGCGGCCTTTGTTTTGGGCGTAGCTGATGGATGTTCGCGGGAGGATGCAACCTCAACCTCTCGCAGATGATAGGGGTGGTTCATAGAGGAATCGCTGACTCAGCCGGCAGAATGCCAGTACTCCCCGCTGGGAGGCGACTTCGGCAAGTTGAACAGGAGGGCGAGATGTTAAGAAGAGTCATTTCCATCAAGAGAACGGCGTGGTGCGCCGTCGCCGCTGCCGCCGCCATTCTGGCGCTATCGTCTCTGAGCGCGAACGGCATGCACGGAGCGTCCGCTCTGAGCTCCGCGTCCGCGTCTGCACCAGCCCCGCAGTGCGAGGTGAAGGCAGATCTGGACGTGATCATCGCCATCGACAGGACCGGAAGCATGGACGACCAGAGCGGCGGCCAAAGCAAGCTGCACTGGGCGAAGCAAGCCGCGCTGACTCTTGTCAATGGGATAGCCGGTGGGTCCGGCAGCAGCACCCTGGGCGGTAGCCACGTCGAGGTACTGACGTTCGACGGGACAGCGACCGCTACCCGCGTTGTGGCCTTTAGCAGCAACGCCGACGCCGTGCGTAGCGCAATCAACGGCATCGGTGATTCCTCGGGAGCAGGAGACACCTACATCGCCAAAGGTATCGAGGGAGCCACGGACGACCTCGACGCCCACGTACACGGCGGGTCGTATGGATCCTACAAGGTCGTCGTCCTCCTCTCCGATGGAAGGAACTGGGACAACGACGATAGTTCGGGGAATTGCCCCCTTTCGCAGCAGAGGCGGCAAGACACCGTCAACGACATCCCCGCCCTTCATGCCGCGGCCGACACAGTGTATGCAGTCGGCGTCGGCAGTCAAACAGGGCCGGCCAACTCCTGTGATTTCCATGAACTGGATGAGGGGCTCCTCCAGGCTATCGCCGAGGGACCGCCCGGCGACTACACGCACGTGGTAGACGCGTCCACCTTGCCGGACATCTACAGCGGGATATCGCAGGACGTAATCAACATTTGCGCCGGCTTCAGCGGTCACAAGTACAACGACCTGGCGTGTGACGGCCAGCCCGGCAGCAACCCGCCGCTCTCCGACGTGAGCATCAAGCTCCTAAACGCGCAGGGCGCGCCAGTCGCACAAACCACGACTGACGCGGATGGTGTCTACAGCTTCGCCAACGTCCAGGAGGGCAGCTACTCCATTTGCGAGGACCTGAGCGCATTGCCGGGCCGCACGCAGAGTTACCCGACTTCCGGGATCGGGCAGACAGGCACACACTCGCCCTACGGCGTGTGCTACGAGCGTACGCTTGTAGCGGGGAATAGCGAGAGCAACCTCGACTTCTACAACTGTCCACCTGCCACGGCCACGCCCGTGCCGTCGACACCTACTACCACCAACACGCCGGTGCCATCGACGCCGACTAGCACCAACACGCCGGCGCCGTCGACGCCGACTACCACCAACACGCCCGCGCCGACGGCCACCGAAGAGCACCACAGGGCGACCCGCACGCCGACGGAAACGAAGACAGCCCCCACGGTTGTGCCGCCGACCGCTAGCCCGGCTCCCCTGGGCCAGGTCGCGCCGGCCGTGATTACGCGGCAGCCGCCGTCGGTAGCGGAGGCGCTCCCCCACGCCGGTGTCGGTGAAAGTGAAGGACGCTCCTGGCTATGGATGACAATTGCCGGCGCTCTCGCGTCGCTGGCTGGAACCGTGCTGCTGCTCGGTGGGCTACGCCTAGCCATGCAGGACCGCGGGGGAAGGAATACTGACGGGTAGGCGTCTGGATGACGGCTTCTCCTGTGGCGAATCGCCACAGGAGGTCGGTAGAGTAGTGGTCCCGACATCGGGCCCACTACTCTCGCTTTCCGCATTCCCGTTCGCCGCAAGAAGCTCGGGTCGGGTGCGCGCCGCCTGGTCTTTGCCCCAGGAATGATGGTCACTTGATCGTGAAGCTACAAAGCTCGTTTGATCTTTAGGCGTTGGTCCGCCAAAGATCACTATTTCGAATCTCTTCGGTCTGACTAACGGAGAAGCGGAAGCTGAGGGCGGAAGATTCGAAATCGGAAGGTTTGGTACCCCCAGGGGAAATCGAATCCCCGTTTCCACCTTGAAAGGGTGGCGTCCTAGGCCACTAGACGATGGGGGCCCACGCCAGTCTAGCACGCGCTCCCGCCGACCGTAAACTCCGTCGACGGGAGCGCGCGCTGAATACACCTCAAGTCGGATTGCCCGACGCTGGCTGTTGAGTGTCTATTGGAAAATGTCCAGGCTCTGCAGGTCCTGGCAATCAGCGTTGTTTTCGAACGCCGTTTGGTACTCGGCCGGCAGGTCGGTCATCGAGCCGAACGGGTCTCCCGTGTCTGACAGCTGCGACGACAGGTCGGTGATTTCGGTCATGGCCTCGTCGAGTGGCTTGTCGAGAGCATCGCCCATCTGGCTGAACAGGTCGGCGACCTCCGCCATCCCCGCCACCAGCCCGTTGTGCCAGTCCGCGACTTCGGAGGGCGGGTTAATCTTGTCCAGGTCCTTGGAAATGCCCTCGAAGAGCGGGACCATCTGATCGATGAAGTCCTTCATCGCCGCCGGGTCTTCCATACTCGTGTCGGCGGTCGACAACTGCTGGATGTCGTCTGCGTACTTGCTAATCGTGCCGCAGAACTGCGAGGCATACTCGTCCGCTCCCTTGGCCTCCTTGCTCGTTCCACTGTCCTCGCTGTCTTTGCTTGTGGTTGCACTGCCGTTGTCCTTGTCGCCGCCGCCGCCGCTGAAGTCGATCTTGTCGCCTCCCCCGCCGCAGCCTAGCGTCAGCGTAGTTGCGATGAGCAGCAGCGCGGCCAGCGCCCCGACAAATCGTGCCTTCCGGGTGATTCTCACAGCTCTGACCCCTTCCTAATCGCGCGACAAGCCGCGATCAATGAGAACGGTCGCTACCCCGCGCAGCGTCCGTGCTGTCCTCCGTAAGATTCGGCACTCTCGATTCCTCACTATATGGGCGTCTGCCTATTCAGTCCAGCGTGTGGGCCTGATTTCTCTCTGTCATACACCTCGCTTGACGGGCATTAATCCAACGTCTACGCTGGTTAGAGCAGGTTGTCCCGTGACACCATCATGCTGCTGGCTCCACTAACGGAGGTTCCCCAACATGCGCGCATTTTTCTTGTTCCCCTTTCTTCTGGCCGTGATCTTCGCCGCGTGCGGCGGAGGCGGAAACGGCGGAGATGCCGCAAAGACGACGCCGCAGTCCGCGGCCACTAGCTCGGACGCTTCGACACCGTCTTCCGATACTGCCGTCACGGCGGCACCCTCAGAGACGTCCGCTCCCACGGTCGACCCCTTCGCCGGCCTCCAGAGCTATCACTACCAGATGCAGATGAGCGGCGACGGTGCGACCAGCATCACCATCAAGGGAAGCGTCAAGGCGCCGGACAGCATCTCGATGGACTTCTACCTGAGCGACTCCGACGCAGCGGTCAACTCCATGGTCATCATCGGGACGCAGGCCTGGACGAAGAATTCCGTCTCCGGCCAGTGGGAGACGGTAGATATCGCCGAGGCCGAAGGCGAGATCTCCGGGCTGCTCCCCAAGGACTTCTGGGGTGACTTTCCGCTCGACACAATCATCGGCGTTAGCTCCGACCTGGGCGAAGAAACCGTCAACGGCGTGGCCGCGCATCACTACCAGATAAGCGAAGCGAGCGCCGACACTATGGCCAAGCTGGCGGAGATGTTCGGAGGGAGCGACTCAGGGACTAAGCCGGACAGCTTCGCCATGGACCTCTGGCGCGCGACTGACGGTGGCTGGCCCGTCAAGGCGACGATCAGCGCCACCTACCCGGCCGGCTCGGAGGTGACGCAGGCGTCTGTCTCCTGGGAGGTTAGCGACGTCAACAGCGGCGCCGTGTCCATCCAGCCGCCTGCCTAGGGCCGGCCTCCGAATTACGAACACAAACGTAGGGTCGGGCAATAGTCCCGACCCTACAAGCCACAGCGAGATCGACACACTAGTACGAGTAGCGCTCCTCTTTCGAGGGGTCGCCGCGAATATGGTAACCCGCCGACTCCCAGAACCCGGGCTCATCGTGATCTCTGAACGTAAGGCGCCGCAGCCACTTCGCGCTCTTCCAGAAATAGAGGTGCGGTACCACCAGGCGCAGCGGCCAGCCGTGCTCAGGCGTCAGGGGCTCGCCGGCGAAGTTGAACGCCAGAAGCACGTTATCGGCGAGGAAGTCGGCGACGGACAGATTCGTCGTGTAGCCGCCGTAGGATTCCGCCACGAGGTATCTTGCTTCGGGCTTCAGGCGGACGCGCTTCATCAGCTCCCGCGAGGCGATGCCATCCCACGCGCTGTCCAGCAGGCTCCAGCCCGTCACGCAGTGAATATCGACGACGGGCGCGGCGTGAGGGAGCGCCATCAGCTCTTGCCAGCTAAACGAGAGCGGCTGCTCGACCAGGCCGTCGATGTCCAGACGCCACTGCGCGAGGTCGATTCGCGGCACGGGGCCGTACGTCAGCGTCGGCAGCTTCCACGTTATGCGCTGGTTGGGTGGGACTCTCTCTCGCGGACGGTCGGGTTTCATCTCGTTGCCACCTCTCATCGCCGATGCTAAGATCGTAGCAGAGTCGGAGCGCATTTGCCATCCCGACGAAAGGCCCAACTTGATCGAAACCGACAAGCCTATTCCGCGGAGCCACAACTGGCTGATGGCCCGCCTGCGCCGAGATACGCCCTTCTTCGTCGTGGTGTCCGCGGTCTTCGCCCTCGACCAGTTTACAAAGTACCTCATCCGCAGCAGGCTGGCCCTCGGCGAGGCGTTCCCCGCGGATAGCCCTGTTAAGCTAATCCACGTAACCAACTCCGGCGCCGCCTTCGGCATGTTGCAGGGCCAGACGCTGTTCCTGACGGTCACGACGCTCCTGGGCCTGGTCGCCATCATGCTCTACTATCTCTATCCGCCGATGGAGCACGGCGTCCTGCGCATCGCGCTGGGGCTGCAACTGGGTGGCGCCGCCGGCAACCTGGCCGATCGCATCCGGGTCGGCGAAGTCACCGACTTCATCAAGTTCCCTCACTGGCCGGCGTTCAACGTTGCCGACTCCGCAATCACCGTCGGCGTCGTGGCAATCATGGCGTTCCTGACGCTCAGCGACACAATCTGGCGGGAGAAGAGCACCTGACGGAGCAGACGTTCCGCCTCGTCGTCACGGAAGACGAAGGGCAGCGTCTCGACACGTTCGTTGCCAGGCACTGCCCCGATCTCTCGCGCTCCCACGCCCGGCGCCTGATCGACGAGGAGTTCGCGACCGTCAACGGACGCAGCGCCAAGCCGTCGTATCTCCTGCGCCCCGGCGATGCCGTCGACGTGCGCGTCCCGCCGCCGCAGCCTCTTGACGTAGAGCCGGAAGCGATCCCCTTGCGCATCGTTTACGAGGACCAGGACCTGCTGGTCGTCGACAAGCCGGCCGGCTTGACCGTCCATCCCGCGCCCGGCCATAGGAGCCACACACTCGTCAATGCTCTCCTCGCGCACTGCCGCGATCTGTCGGGCGTGGGCGGCGTCCTGCGGCCCGGCATCGTCCATCGGCTCGACAGGGACACATCCGGCCTCCTACTCGTCGCGAAGAACGACCGGGCACACGCCGGTCTGTCGAAACAGTTGAAGGAGCGGACCGTCGAAAAGCGATACCTGGCGCTCGTGCGGGGCCGCCTCGAACAGCGGGAGGGGGTCATCGAAGGCGCGATCGGGCGCGACCCGCGCAACCGCAAGCGCATGGCAATAGTCGAGGGTGGACGCCCCGCGCGCACTGCCTACCGCGTCCGCGAGTACCTCGACGGCATTACGCTCGTCGAAGTCGCGCCTTCGACCGGCCGCACCCACCAGATACGCGTCCACTTCGCCGCCGCCGGTCATCCTATCGTCGGCGACGCGCTGTACGGCAAGCCATCGACGCTCGTCGGGCGCCAGTTCCTGCACGCCTACCGGCTCGTCTTCCGGCATCCGGGCGACGGACGAATCGTGGCCTTCGAATCGCCGCTTCCGGCGGACCTGCAGGAGGCGCTGCGCCTGGCTCGTGGAGGGAGGCAAGGTCGAGGCGGCTGAGCGACTGGCTGACCGAGAACGCCTCCGTGCTCGGAACGGGCTACGGTTCGGAGCTCGGCAGGCACTACCGCTAGGCAGTCGCCATCGACTAGAATACGGGCGATAGCCCTCGCGCGTTGTTTCCCGAGAGTCTTGCTGCTATGACCGTTCGCGTTCGCTTCGCTCCCAGCCCTACCGGCATCCCGCATGTCGGCAACATACGCACCGCCCTCTTCAACTGGCTTTTCGCCCAGCACGAAGGCGGAAAATTCATCTTGCGCATTGAGGACACTGACCAGACGCGGCTCGATCCCCGCGCTCTCGAAGCCATCTTGGAGAGCCTGCGCTGGCTCGGCCTGGACTGGGACGAAGGCCCGGAGGTCGAAGGGCCTTGCGGCCCCTACTTCCAGTCGCAGCGATTGGAACACTACCGCCGCGCCGCCGAAGGGCTTATTGGGAAGGACGCCGCCTACCGCTGCTACTGCTCCTCGGAGCGGCTCGAGCAGGTGCGGGCGGAGCAGGCGCGTCGCAAGGAGCCGCCGCGTTACGACCGTCGCTGCCGCGATCTCTCCGCCGCCGAACGCGCGCAGGAGGAGGCAAAGGGCACCGTCCCGGTGGCGCGCTTCAAGACGCCGCTGGACGGTCGCACGGAGTTCGACGATGTCGTGCGCGGGCACGTCGTCTTCGAGAACCAGACGCTGGACGACTTCATCCTCCTGAAGTCGGATGGCTACCCGACGTATCACCTCGCCAACGTCGTCGACGACCACTTGATGGAGATAACGCACGTCCTGCGCGCCGAAGAGTGGCTGCCGAGCACGCCGCGCCACCTGCTGCTCTACGACGCGCTCGGCTATGCGCCGGCGCAGTTCGCCCACCTGCCGATGATCCTGGGCAGCGACCGCGCGAAGCTCAGCAAGCGACACGGCGCGGTCTCCCTGCTCGAGTACAAGCGGCAGGGGTACCTGCCGGAGGCGATGTTCAACTTCCTGGGCCTCCTCGGGTGGTCGCTCGACGACCATACCGAGATCATCTCCCGCGAGGAGTTCATCCACCATTTCAGCCTGGAGCGC
>JBGQNJ010000024.1:0-9076 GCA_041501065.1 Dehalococcoidia bacterium | reverse complement strand
GGCGCGTGCCGATCTCGTCGCGATGGCAAAGAGACGTCTGTTGGACGAGGGCGGAGAAAGCGCCGTCTATGTCTTCGGCGACACGGTGCACGACATCGAAGCGGCGCGTGCCAATGATGCGATAGCAGTCGGCGTCGCTACCGGCTTCACGAGCGAAGAGACGCTTCGTGCCGCGGCGCCCGACTTCCTCTTCCCCGACTTCTCAGATTGGCGCGCCGTCCTCACCGTGTTACGCCTTTAGTAGGGGCGCACGGCCGTGCGCCCCTACCGGCCGGCAGATTCGTGGGCGGAAGAGCTTGACATAGTGGACGCAACCGGCTAATAAAAGAGGGTGCGCCTTGGAAGACGCACCCGAGAGAAACGGTACGGCCTGACTGGTAGCCTCGACGCGATGCTGGTGGCGGGGAAATCGCGTCGCTGCGACAGGGGGTGCTGTTTACCAGCCAGACTGACACATTCCCCTATTCATTTTACATAACCTCATCTAATCCCTGCAAGCTCCTGCAGCAATCTCCAGTAGGCAAGCCTGTCCTGTTGTGTCGCCAGTAGCGTCTCGCTGGGGTTGCCGTCCTTATCGAACTGCTTGCCGAACCGCCCCTCAGTGCGCGCAAAGGCGATGAAGTCCAGCGGCTCTTCGGTCTTCGGGTTGATGTACCAGTCGTCCTTCATCGCCGGGTTGCCCTGCAGGCTGAGCCGCTCGCGAATGCTCGAGCCCTGCCGCGGGTCGTAGATGAAGATCGGAAAGGTGCGCGAGTCCTTCGCCATCCGCGACTGGTGCGACGACATGTTGTCGGCGACCTGGTGCTCCGGCTGACAGGTGCAGTAGACGCTGACCACCGAAGGTCCCTTGAACTCGTTCGCGCCCATGATCGAGCGGTAGAAGTGGTTGATGTCGGAGGTGATGGTCTGCGCGACGAACACCTCCGGGTGCATCATGGCGATGATGCCGACTTCTTTACGCCGCTCCTGCTTGCCCGATATCGCTGAGCCGAATGGCGCCATCTCGGCGTCCTGGCCCGTGTATGTCGCCGTCGACGCCTGGCCGCCGGTGTTCGAGTAGACCTGCGTGTCCATGATCATGACGTTGACGTCCATCCCCGACGCCAGGAGACGCGACAGCGAGCCGAAACCGATGTCCAGGATGGCGCCGTCGCCGCCGATGGCCCACAGCTTCTTGTCCTGCCAGCCCATCTGATTCCAGCGCAGGCGGATGCCCATCGCGTCGGACGTGGCGTTCTCGAACAGCGAGTTCGTCCAGGGCACGAGGTACGGGTTGAATGGATAGCTGGACGCGTAGACGCTGTTGCAGCCGGTAGCCGCGACAATCGCCATGTTCTCCGGCCCGTGCACGAAGCCGGTCGCGGCGAGCATCATGCGAATCGACGTCGCTTCGCCGCAGCCCATGCAGGAGCCGGCGCCGCCCACATAGAGCAATGAGCGGTCTGCCAGCATCATGTCCGCCAGCGCCTTGCCGCTGACGTACTTCGCCGGCGTGTCCGGCAGCTTGCGGAAGAAGGCGACCTCTCGCTTGTAGGCCTCCACCTCCAGCGGCGTCTTGCGCACCATTGCCAGCGCCTCGTGCGTACCGCAGACCTCGGCGCATTCGCCGCAGCCCTTGCACTTCGTCGGGTCGATGAAGAGGCCGAACATGCCGCCCTCTTCGCCGCGCTTCTCGAAGACGCCCGTGTACTTCGTCGTCTCGGCGAAGCGCCGGCGCACTCGCTCGCGCTCCGTCGCGTCGACGACCCCGACAAGCTCCTTCTCCAGGTCCGACTTGCCGATCACCTTCGCCAGCACGGCGGTGTCGGGGCATGCCGTGACGCACTCCATGCAGCCGACGCAGTTCTCAGCGATGAAGGCCGGGAAATCCGGCGCGATGTAGCTGAAGTCACGCACAGCGGCCGTCCCGGGCGGGATGAGCGCGCGGGCGGCCTCGGCGTCCGATGGAAGGTCGTCGGCGCCCGCGCCGTGGCGGTAGGCGCCCAGTACCTTCTCCAGGAACTGCTCCTTGTCCGGGAAACCGCTCTCTTTCGTCATCCTGTCATCTCTCGCGGATGCTTTAGCCATGTTCTTATGCCTTTCGCGCCTTGCCGCCGGCGGCTGCTTGCGCCTCCGGCTCGGTCTTCTTCACCTCAGGCGGTATCTCGAATACCTCGCCGAACCCGCGGCGCACGCACTCGACGTTGTCCTGGATCACTCTCTCGCCGCGACCGCCGAAGTACTTGCGCAGCGACTTCTCGATGCGCTTGAACAGCTCCGTGTCGCTCACCGCCGCTTCCTTGAGGAACGGCGTGTAGCGGAGGAAGACGCCGAGGAGGACGATGCCCTGCATCCTCTGGACGAGGTCGGGGCGTGAGGCGACCTCTTCGGCGATCTTGGCTGTGTCGAGCGCCAGGATGCGCAGCTTCTTGGCGCGGATCGTCGCGCGGGCGTTCTCCGGGATATCGGCCCACACCTCCGCGGGGTCGGTCTTCGGTGTCTGGATGAAGACCGTGCCGTTCTCGGCGAGGCCCGCCAGCGGGTTGCCGATGCGGAAGGCGTTCACATCGTTAACGGGGACGAACTCGACGAACTTTGTCTCGCAGTGCGGGCGAATGACGTCCTTGGCCAGCGTCAGGTAGTAGCTCGTGGGGAGCCCCTTCTTCTCCGCCCCGTAGCGGGGGTAGGCCTGCGCCTTGAGGCCGAAGAGGTCGGAGGAGATGGAGGCGATGATCTTGTTGGTTGTGATCGAGCCGTAGCCGCCGACGGAGTGTCCGCGCATCGAGAAAGAGCCCGGCGGGCGCACGTCCGGGTCCTCGACCGGGGGCAGCGCCGTCGGATGGTTGACGTTCAAGGTGAAGAAGCGCTTGCCGTTCCCGCCGCGCATATTCTCGAAGACGGCGACGATGTGGCCGGGGCGCACGTCGCGGCTACCGAGGCCGCCGGAGCCGGAGTAGACGGCCGGCATCCTTTCGATTCGCGGGTAGTCGGGATGACCGGCGAGGGCGTCGGCGAAGGACGCCTTGACCTCCGCTGTCAGCGGGTTGGACTGCCCGAGCGGTACGTCCAGCTTCTCGAGCACGCTGAACGCTTTCACATGCTTCAGGGCCTCGACGATCTGCGGTCCGGGAAAGGGACGGAAGGCCGTGACGTTAAGCAGTCCGACACGCAGGCCCTTCTCTTCGCGCAGGTAGTCGACGGTGGCGACGGCGGTGTCCATCGCCGAGCCCATGCCGACGAGCGCGTACTCGGCGTCGTCGAGTCGATAGGGCATGACCATCTGATAGCGGCGGCCGGTGAGCTCGTAGTACTCGTCCATCGCCGCCTGCAGAGCGGCTGGGACCTTGTCATAGAACTCGCGCTGGCCGATCTTGCCCACCATGTAGACGTCCATGTCCTGGACAACGCCGCTCATTATCGGCCGGTAGGGGTCGATGATGCTGCTCAGCTTGTCCTCGGGCGGCCCGACGAACTGTTTCATCAGCTCCGGTTCCGGCATAAGCACGCTTTCGACGGTGTGCGTCGTCAGGAATCCGTCCTGGCAGTTGAAAAAGGGCGTCCGTGAGTCCTCAGCGGCGCGACGGGCGATAAGCCCTAGGTCGGCGGTCTCCTGGGCGTTGCGGGCGAAGAGAATGCCCCAGCCGCAGTCGGCGACGCCCATGATGTCGTCGTGGCCGGAGTGAATGTTCAGCGACTGCGACGTCAGGGCGCGCGCGCCGATGTTGAATACCGCGGGCAGGCGCTTCCCGGCGATCGTGTAGAGGACCTCCTTCATCAGGATGAGGCCCTGACCGCAGGTGAAGTTGGTGACGCGACCTCCCGCTGCCGCGTACCCCTCGCAGGCGGATGCGGAGCTGTGCTCCGACTCCGGCTCTACCAGGGCCAGCGTGTCGCCCCAGAGGTTCTTGCGTCCGTTCGATACCTCGTCGGCGTAGCCTTCGCCCATGCCGGTGGAAGGTGTTATGGGATACACACACGCTCCCTGGCTAATGTGGGTCTCCACCCACACGATCATGCCTGTGCCGTCGCTGGTGGAAGGGGTACCGGGGAAGGGGAACGCCTTCTGCGCCGTCTTTTCAGCCATAAGTCATCCTCGTTGGCTAGCTAAGTTCAGGGACAATACTGAGTAAGTACACCGAATCTTGCTTTATCCGCAACCGTTCCTCGGCGCGAATCTCACTACCATTATCGCATTCCAATTACAAACTTTGCAACGTAGAAAGCTCTGGAACCTGCCCAGGGCCGCTCGTTCGACCGAAGGCTACTGAGCGCTTAGAGCCGTATCGTCGCCAGGTCTTCCGCGACGATCATGCCCTCCATGTCCAGCGCCGGCGGCTCCCCGACGTCCAGGTGCGTGAGCACGAAGGTCGTCTGCGGCGGTACCTCCTTGCGGAACTGCCGGACCTCCTCGAAGCTCATGTGGTGTTCGCAGGGTCCTCCCCAGCAGGAGCAGTCGATCACCAGCACGTCGGCGTCGCGGGCCAGCTCCCGCACGCCGGCGCACATCACCGTGTCGCCCGTATAGCTGACGATGCGTCCGCCCACGTTCACCTTGTAGCCAAGACAGTCGGGCGCGCTCTTGCTGTCCTGCTCTACGGTGATCGCCCGGAACGGAAGATCGGCGGCTGTTCCTTCCTGTCCCGCCTGCGCCTCCAAGTAGATGCGCCGGTATGATTGCCTGCCGCGTGTCAGGCCGGAAAAGCCCAGGTCGGCGACCTTCTCCACGACCTCCTGTACGCGGGGCGGTCCGACGATTACCAGGTCCTGCGTGCGATTGCTGAGGTGCTCGTAGTCCAGGTAGAGAAACGGCAGGCCGAAGAAGTGGTCGGCGTGGAAGTGGGTGATGAAGACGGCGGCGATGTCCAGTGTCGGGATGCGCAGCTTGTTCAGGTGCGGCAGGAGAGTGGGCGGCGCATCGAAGAGATAGCGCCGGTTGAGGACGAACGAGCTCCAGTAGCGGTCGCCGGCGAATGCATTGCCCGATCCCAGGAATGTCAACTCCAGCGACGGCTTCGGCGCGGGCATCATGCTTCTTCCTCTCAACCGCGATTCGACGAACATGGCCTCGTCGCAGCATTCGATTACTAGCAGATGCCCCCGTGTCAGTCAAGAAAAAGGCAGCGCGACCCCCTTGACAAGACAGTACAGGTGTTCTATTCTGCGCTGGATAGGAGAACATATGTGCCATCGGTCAGCGTCGGAGGTGGAAGCATGCTGAGCGCAATCGTCGTCGGGCTATCGGTGATGCTGGGCGGGTTCTACCTGGTCTGGCAGTGGTGGTCGCGAGAGCTGGCCGAAGGGGAGTAGGCGCGGGCGCGAAATCGACGCCCCGGCGGGGTCGTTTCGGGGTCAATGCCTATTCTCCGCGGGTCGCAGGGTGGCGATCATTAGGGTAGTGCGTTATACTGCATGGCGAGAGCGGTTGCGGAAGGCGGGCCATGATCTTCCTATTCTTCGGTCTCTTGCTCGTCACCATCGTATTCCTCCTGATGCTGGTCGTGTTCGGCTTCACCCTGCGCGCCCTCTCCAGTGTCCTCCTCATACCGCGCCAGGCAGCCGACCTCTTTACTGACGAGTCGGTGCGACGTAACGAAGTGCTCAAGCACGCCACGATGAACGTGATCGAGGAGCGCTTCGGGCCCAGCGGCCTTAACGGCGTGTCGCGCGGCGAAGGCTTCACCCTCGACGGCATCGCCCCGCCGGACATCGTCCTGCTGGCAGCGCAGGAGGGCCTGCTGCGCCTGCACGCCGGGGAGCGACGCCTCGCCATCCACCGACGCTGCGTGACGGCGATCGTGACCGCCGGCCTACTTGGAGCGCTCGCTTTTCTCGGCATCCTCCTGGGCACGAACCGGATGAGCCTGCTCAACGTCGTGCTTGCGGTTATGGTCGCAAACGCCCTCGCCCCATTCGCGGGGATGTTCCTCCAGAAGCTCCTGCCCCGCTACACCGACGTCTCGGACCTCCACATCGTCGGGCTTGCCGGTAGCCCGCTCTCCGAGGAGCGCGTCGTCGCCGGCAGCCCTGTGCGAGAGCATTTCGAGATAAGGACCAGGGTCGGCAAGTAAGCCGCCGTTCCCCTCGGACGTTGACGCATGACCCGCCCCGCGTCAAACTCATATCGACGGCAAATGGAACCGAAGGTAAAGCTGTGGGTCGAGAAGGACGGCGAGATCGTCCTCAGCGGCTACCGCGTCCGCCTGCTCCAGCACATCGCGGAGACCGGCTCGCTGGCGGAGGCGGCCAGGCGCATGGGGCTGTCCTATCGCCGCGCTTGGGGGAAGATCAGGGAGATCGAGTCGAACCTGGGCGTGCGGCTCGTCGAGAGTGAAGTCGGCGGCGCCGGTGGCGGCAGCACGCGGCTGACGGCGGTAGGGGAGCGCGTCGTCGCCTTGTACACGCAGTTCGAGACGGCGGCGCAGGCGGACATCCGCCGTCATTTTGTGGAGCTATTCAGCGAAGAGGTCTAACTTTTTTGGCCGCCGTTATGCTATGGTGGGCATAACACAACCAGGGAGGGGACAGGATGAAACGAATTCGGTTCGGGATGCTCATCATCGCGCTTCTGCTGTCGTTCGGCCTGGCGGCCTGCGGCAGCGACAACAACAGTGACAACGGCACGAGCAACGTAACGCCACAGGCCGCCGCGACGGTCACGCCCAAAGCGGCGGCGACGACCACCACGGGCACGCCGGCGGCCGCGACAGGCACACCCGTCGTTCGCGAAGGCCCGAAGGACGTCATCCTGGCGACAACCACGAGCACTCAAGACACCGGTCTGCTCGACGTCCTGGTGCCGGAATTCGAGAAGGACAGCGGGTACAACGTCAAGGTCATCGCCGTCGGCACCGGCCAGGCGCTGGCGATGGGCGAGCGCGGCGACGCAGACGTTATGCTCGTGCACGCCCCCAGCTCCGAGAAGAAGGTCGTCGATGAGGGCGTGGGCCTGGACCGCCGTCTCGTAATGCACAATGACTTCGTGCTGCTCGGCCCGTCGAGCGACCCGGCCGGCGTCACGGGCACGACGAAGGCGACGGACGCCCTGACGAAGATCTTCAACAAGGGTGCCGCCTTCATCAGTCGCGGCGACGACTCCGGCACCGACAAGCTGGAGAAAGCGCTGTGGAAAAAGGCGAACCTAGACCCCAAGGGCAAGTCCTGGTATGAAGAGACGGGCCAGGGAATGGGAGCGTCGCTGCAGGTGGCAAACCAGCGCGACGCCTACATTATGAGCGATCGCGGCACGTTCCTCGCGGCGAAGAGCCTGTCGCTGACCATCGTGCTGGAGGGCGACCCGGCGCTGCTGAACGTCTACTCCGTCATGCAGGTGAACCCGGAGAAGTTCAGCCTCGTGAACGGACCCGGTGGCAAGGCTTTCGCCGACTTCATGGTCTCCGACAAGGCGCAGAGCATCATCAAGGACTTCGGCAGCGACAAGTACGGTCAGCCTCTGTTCATCGCCGACGTGGGGAAGACCTACGAGGAGGTCGGGCTGGCGACGCCTTTCGGATAGACCGCCCGGCAGGAAGCGAATATGGGCCTGATCTGGGAGGGCCTGCGCGAGGCCGTTCACATCCTACGCACCGGCGACAACTCTGTCTGGTCGATAACGCTGCGCTCCCTGTTCGTATCGGGGAGCGCAGTGCTGATCAGCCTCGTGCTGGGCATCCTGGGCGGCGCGTTCCTCGCCTTCAAGGACTTCCGAGGCCGCAGCATTCTGCTCAGCCTCGTGAACACGGGGATGGGGTTGCCACCGGTCGCGGTCGGACTGATCGTTGCCGTCATCCTCTGGCGCAGCGGCCCGTTGGGGCAGTTCAGGCTGATCTACACGCCCGCCGCGATGGTGATCGCGCAGACGATCATCGCGGCGCCCATTGTCACCGGCTTTACGGCGGCGGCGCTGCGCCACGTCGACCCGCGACTGCGCACTCAGCTCTACGCCCTCGGCGCCTCGCGCCCGCAGATGTTATGGATCGTCCTCTGGGAGACGAAGCTGCCACTGACGGCGGCCGTTATGGCGGGGTTCGGCGGCGCGATCTCGGAGGTCGGCGCGTCGATGATGGTCGGCGGCAACCTGGCGGGCGAGACGCGCGTCCTCACGACCGCCGTGATGCTGGAGGTCAGCCGCGGCGACTTCCCGGTCGCAATGGCGTTGTCGATCATCCTGCTCGTGCTGATCTTCATCGTCAACGCCATCCTCACCAGCGTGCAGCAGCAGGAGAAGATGTAGTGGCGCCGAAGCTCTCTCTGCGCGATGTCGTCGTCCGGCGGCGCGGGGCCGAAGTGTTGCGCGTCCGGTCGCTCGATGTCCACGAGGGCGAGGTCCTGGCCGTAATCGGGCCGAACGGCGCTGGCAAGACAACGCTCCTCCAGGTGCTGGCCCTGCTGGACCGGCCGGCAGAGGGCGAGGTGCTTTACGACGGCGCTCGCGTGCGCGGACGCGAGCTCAGCCTAAGGCGTCGCATGGCGCTGATGATGCAGGACCCGCTGCTGCTGCGTCGTTCAGTCGCCGAGAACGTGGCGACGGGCTTGCGGATGCGCGGCGTGCCCCGGAACGAGAGGAAGGCGCGGACCGAGCACTGGCTCGCGCGCTTCGACGTCGCGCACCTGGTGGAGCGCTCGGCGCGCAAGATATCGGGCGGCGAGGCGCATCGCGTCAGCCTGGCGCGCGCATTCGCCCTCGAGCCCGAGGTGCTGCTCCTCGACGAGCCGTTCGCCGCCCTCGACCAGCCGACGCGGGAGACACTCCTCGACGAGCTTGCCGGCGCCCTCGGCGAGACGGGCCTCACGACCGTCTTCGTTACCCACGACCGCGGCGAAGCCCTACGCCTGGGCGACCGCGTCGCCGTCATCGTCGACGGGCAGATCCGGCAGGCCAGCCCGACGGCGGAGGTGTTCGCGGCGCCCGTCGACGCGGACGTGGCGTCGCTCGTGGGCGCGGAGACGATCGTTGCCGGGAAGCGCGTGGCGTTAGCGGACGGCATCGCCAGCGTCCGTGTCGGAGAGCACGTGATCGACGGCCTCGCGCGGGACGGCCTTCCGGACGACGTGCTCGTCGTCCTGCGGCCGGAGGACGTTACGCTCATGAAGCCGGACG
>JBGQNJ010000023.1:0-9077 GCA_041501065.1 Dehalococcoidia bacterium | reverse complement strand
TCCAGGGAAATAGATAAGGAGACTGCGCAGATTCACTTCACTGAGGCATGATAGCATGGGGTTAGGGCATTCGCAAGACAAAAAGGGGCCAAATTAAGAAAATGTGTTCTTTTCTCTGGTGGGCCGGATGCCCGTCCTACGCGAGAGGTAGGCAGGCTGTCTTGCAGATGGTAGGATGGGGCGCATGGCCGAGTATGTGTTCTCCGTGCGCGTGACGCCGAGAGCGGCGCAGGACAAGATCGCCGGCTGGGAGGGTGACGTGCTGCGGGTGCGCGTCACGGCGCCGCCGGTCGAGGGGCGTGCTAACGATGCGTTGCTCCGCCTGCTCGCCCGCGCGCTCGACGTGCCGGCGAGCCGCCTGCGCCTCGTCAGGGGGCAGACGCAGCGGAACAAGGTCGTCGCGGTCGAGGGGCTGAGCGAGGACGAGGTACGCGCCCGGCTCTGACGGATGCCGGACCTACGCGCCGTAGTAGCTGGCGACGAGCTTCTGAATAACGACGAGAATGAGGACGGCCACCAGTGGCGTGAAGTCGAACGTGCCCATTCTCGGCATGACGCGTCGCAGGGGGGCGAGTATCGGCTCGGTGACCTGGTCGAGGACGGAGATGAGCGGGTTGCGCGGGTCGTTGGTGAACCACGACAGCAGGGCGCGCGCGACTATCGCGACGATCAGGACGTTACACAAGACCTCAACGAACGTAACGAAGAGCATTTTCTAGCTATCAGCCTCCCAGGGCCTTTGATTTCTCGTAAGTAGCGATCAGCGCTTCCGTGATCGCGGCGCGCACGCCGGCTTCCTCCAGCACCAGCACCCCTTCGGCCGTCGTGCCACCGGGCGTAGTCGTGATGCCACGCAGCTCTGCTGCCGGCCGGCCGGTCTGCTGGGCGAGTCGCGCCGACCCCAGGAAGGTCTGGACGACCATGTCGGTCGCCGTGCCGCGCGGCAGTCCCAGGTGCACCGCTCCGTCGATGAACGCCTCCATGAGCAGGAAGACGAAGCCCGCTCCGCTGCCCGACACCGCAGTGGCGATATCCAGGAAGCGCTCGTCGTCGAACCAGATTTCCTTCCCCGTGGCAGCCAGCAGCCGGCGCACAGCCTTTCGCGCCGCCTCGCCGACTTCGGGCGTCGCGGTCCAGGCGCACACCCCTTCCCTGACCTGGGCGGGCGGATTGGGCATCGCCCGCACGACGGCATCGTGACCCAGGCCGCCCCGCAGCGAGGCCACCGTCACGCCCGCCATGATCGAAACGACGGTCTGGTCGGGACGCAGGCGCTCCTTGAGTCCGGCGGCGACGGTCGGGAACTGGTTTGGCTTGACGGCGAGCACGACGATTTCCGCGCCACGTATCGCCTTCGCGTTGTCGCTGGTGACGTTGACTTTGTGCCGCTCCGCCAGCTCCTCTCGCCGCTGCGCGAGCGGCTCGCCGACGACGATGTCTTCGGGCGCGGCCAGCTTTCCGCTGAGGACGGCGCCGATAATCGCGTCCGCCATCGTTCCGCCGCCGATGAAACCGATTTTCATTGCTGGCCTCACTCCGTTTGAGGTCGCTTCTCTTCCAGCAGGTCGAGCCTTGGCCCGAAGATGGCGCGTCCTATCCTTATCATCGTAGCGCCTTCTTCCACCGCCACTTCAAAGTCGTCGCTCATGCCCATCGAGAGCTGTGGCAGGCCGAGCGATCTTGCCAGGTCGCACAAGCGTCGGAAGACGGGCCGCACCTTCTCCGGATTGTCGACGAGCGGCGCGACGGTCATGAGGCCCTGCACGTCGACGTTCGGCAGGGCGCGGACCTTCACCAGTGCGGGCTCGACCTCTTCCGGCCTCAGGCCGTACTTCGACGTCTCGCCGGCGACGTTGACCTCCAGCAGGATGGGCACCGGCTTTGCCGCCGCTCGGCTGATGGCCTCCGCCAGGTGCAGCGAGTCCACCGAGTGGATTATATCAAACAGGCTCAGGACGGTCTTCACCTTGTTCGTCTGGAGGTGACCGACGAGGTGCCAGCGGGGTCGCGCGCCCTGCGACAACGTCAGTGGGATCTTCGTTGCTGCCTCCTGGACGCGGTTTTCGCCGATGTCGCGCAGCCCGGCCTGCCACGCCTCGACGACGGCGCTCACGGGAAAGCCTTTGCTTATACCGACGATGGTGACTTCGTCAGAGGAGCGTCCGGCGCGACGGCAGGCGGCGTCGACGCGCTCTTGCAGTCTGCACAGGTTGGCCGCGATGTTTGCTGTTGCCACTATGGGCGTTGCCGGTTCGACCTCTGAGGGCATGCTTGCGTCTATGATAGCGCTTTCTGAAGGCGATTGTCGTGTCGGTTGGAGGGGGTCGCGACTGAAGGCAACCGTGGGGCCGAAGCAGCCATATATAGGGCGACGCTGCTGTTCGCGCACCTACGTCCAGTACGGCCCCCACGCCTCCTCGGTCACTGCGATCTGACTACTGGATTTGAGGTATTTGCAGACTATTCTGTCATTGGTCAGCTTTACCTTGCATCTGGCTAAAGATCGCAGTCCGCCCAGTGCCGGGACAACGGTTTTCAGTCTGCCGGCGAAAGCATAAGTCAAGATAGCTACGTGCTCCCAATCCTGCGTTCCGCCTGCATCGATGACGATGACGCCTGGTGAGTCTTTGAGCGGATACCGCCTGTCGTTCCAGAAGTCCTTTCCGTTGCAGGTCACCAGTATTCGGTTGCGTTGGCGCGCTTTCTGCCAATGGAACTCGTCTTCCCGGTTTTGGTTTCCTTCTTCTTCTGGATGGGTGGCATCGATTCCAGCGGAACTGAGCAGCCTGACCAGACCCTTGGGCATATCGGCATCCATGTACAACCTAGGTTTCTTGCCAGGGTAGATGCAGGGTACCTGCCGCCGCTCTGTCTTAAGCATCCTTCTGCGTTTGGCCTTGGTTTGCATGTATTCCCGTACTTCGCCTCCGAATCGGGGTCAGCGCTTGTGTTTTGTGGCGTCTACGAAGATGTACTTCTGCCCGGGCTTAGGCGTCGGAGGCAGCGGCCTTCCTTCAGTTGATGTTCGCTCCCCTTCAGCAGTGTCGCCCCCGCGGGGGCCAACAATCTTGTACTGGCCCGAATCTGGTGTCGGCGTTCCTGGTGGAAGTAGTTCCTGATCAGTCATTTCGATGAACCTCCAGAAATTATGTTCCATTTTACTCCTTGCTCAAGATTTGTCAAGAGGATAGAACTCATGAGTAATTGACGTGACACAACGCCAGCGCAATCATCGTACGCTGCACTCCTATCAGGCGAGCCATGGATCTCGAGCGTAGGCAGTGGCTGTCCTGCGGCCACCTCGCATCTTAGGCGCAGCGCTCATAGCCGCACGAGCGACACGTCAGGCACCCTTCCGCGAACACGAGCACCGAGCCGCAGTCGGGGCAGGCCACGCCTGTGCTGATGTCGCCGCTGGCGGGCAGAGGCGCGCCCTTGCGACGACCGCGCCCCATCGCCGGCTTCGACTGGACCTTCCTGCCCTCGCCGAAACGCTGCTCCAGCCAGCGGAAGATGTAGTCGACCAGCGACGTCGCCTGCGGCAGGTCGGGATTGTTCGTGAAGCCGTACGGCTCGAAGCGCGTGCTCTCGAACTTCCGCGCCAGGTCCTCCAGCGGCACGCCGTACTGGAGCGCCAGCGACGTCAGCACCGCCACCGAGTCCATCAGGCCGCGTATCGTCGAGCCCTCTTTGGAGATCGTGACGAACACCTCGCCGGGGCTGCCGTCGTCGTAAAGGCCGACCGTCAGGTAGCCCTCCTGGCCGCCGACGTCGAACTTGTGCGTGACGGAGCTGCGCTGGTCGGGCAGTCGGCGGCGATACGGCTGGCCGGGTCGCAGCGACGGCGGACCGGCGGCAACCCCTAACGAGCGCTCGGCCGCTATCGCCTCCTGCTGCTCGGGGCCCTTCACCGTCGTGTGCGAAAGCACCTGCATCTCGCGCGACTTGTCGCGATAGATCGTGATCCCCTTGCACCCGTCGTGGTAGGCGAGGAGATAGGCGCGTTCGACGTCGTCGGGCGTGGCCTCCTGCGGGAAATTGATAGTCTTGCTGACGGCGTTGTCGGTGTGGCGCTGGAACGCCGCCTGCATGCGCACGTGCCACTCCGGCGACACGTCGTGCGCCGAGACGAAGACCGACTTCGCCCAGTCCGGCACCTTCGACTGGTCGCGGAGGCTCGCGCCGGCGGCGAGCGTCTCGATGAGCTTCTTCGAGTAAAAGCCGCCCTCTCTAGCCGCCTGCTCGAAGTGCTTGTTCACCTCTGTCAGCTTCGTCGGCGTCTTCGGACGGCGCGGGTCCAGGTAGTGCTGTCGCGTGAACGCCAGCGAGAACACCGGCTCGATGCCGCCGGAGCAATCGGCGATGATCGACAGCGTGCCCGTCGGCGCGACGGTCGTACGGGTGGAGTTGCGCAACATCCGCCGCTGTCGGCCCGTCGCGTAGATGCTCTCCTCCCAGGCGGGGAAGGCGCCGCGCTGCCGGGCCAGCTCCTCGGAGGCCGCGTCCGCCTTCTCCTGGATGAACGCCATCATGCGTTCCCCGAGCTTCAGCGCCTCGTCCGAGTCGTATGGCAGGCGAAGCTGGAAGAGGAGGTCGGCCCAGCCCATGACGCCGAGGCCGATCTTGCGCGTCTTCAACGTCATCTCCTCGATCTCCGGGATCGGATAGTGGTTGACGTCGATGACGTCGTCGAGGAAGCGGACGCAGACGGGGATGACCTCCGCCAGCGCGTCCCAATCGACCTCCGGCGTCGCGCCGCCTTTGACGAAGCGCGACAGGTTGAGCGAGCCCAGGTTGCACGACTCGTAGGGAAGCAGCGGCTGCTCGCCGCAGGGGTTCGTCGCTTCGATGGCGCCGAGACGCGGCGTCGGGTTGTCGCGGTTCACGCGGTCGATGAAGACGAGGCCGGGGTCGCCGTTCCCCCACGCGTTCTCGACGATGTGACGGAGGACCTCCCGGGCGCGGCGCTTCCCGACGACCCGCCGCGTGCGCGGGTTGACCAGCGAGAACTCCTCGTCGCGCTCCACCGCCTCCATGAACCGCTCGTTGACGGCGACGGAGATGTTGAAGTTGGTGAGCGTCACCATGTCCGCCTTGACGCGGATGAACTCTTCGATGTCCGGGTGCTCGACGTTCAGGATCGCCATGTTGGCGCCGCGTCGGGTGCCGCCCTGCTTGATCGCCTCCGTCGCGGCGTCGAAGACCTTCATGAAGGAGACCGGCCCGCTGGCCAGACCGGCGGTGCTGCGGACCATGTCGCCGGCGGGGCGCAGGCGTCCGAAGAAGAACCCCGTGCCGCCGCCGCTCTTGTGGATCATCGCCATATTGCGAATGGCGCCGAAGATGCCCTCCATCGAGTCTTCGACGGGCAGGACGAAGCAGGCGGCGAGTTGCTGAAGCGGCTGACCGGCGTTCCCGAGCGTCGGCGAGTTGGGGAGGAAGCGTAGGCTGATCATGACGTTGAGGAAGCGCTTCTCCCAGGCCACGACCTGTCGCGCATCGCCGTAAGCCGCCTCCGCGCCGGCGATGTTATGCGCGACGCGCCGGAACAGCTGCTCCGGCGTCTCGACGACGCGTCCGTGCTCGTCCTTGGCGAGGTAGCGGCGCTCCAGCACCACGCGCGCGTTATCGGACAGTACGACATCCCTGTGCTCGGCCTTTGTTGCCATAGCGGACCCTCCGGCGTGAGTTGCATCCCTGCTATTGGATTCTACCACTCTCGCGGATCGAAGACGGGAAGGGATTGCGATGACGCCTGTAGGGGAGGACTTTAGTCCTCCCGTATTGAGCACCGGGTATGTCAAGGCCAGGAGGACGATTCGCTCTCCACGCGTTCAGCCTCGCGCTTATCTGAACGCATGGAGCGGCGCTTGCTCCTGGGGCGGGAGGACTAAAGTCCTCCCCTACATCCGGTTCCACGGACGGCCAAGGAGAAGGTGGCGCCCCTGATGGCTCAGGGACGCCACTTCCAATGGCCACTGCCGGCTCAACTGGTGGCGGGGAAGTCAACCGGCAGCTTCACACCCACCCTATGAGCAGCCGCTCGTGCTGCCACAGTTCTCGCAGCGATAGCACGTGCCGCTGCGCGTCATGATCCAGCCGCAGTTCATGCAGGGCGGCGCGTCGTCCTGGCCGTTGTGGCCGCCGTTCGGCTTGATGACGAACTCCCCCTGCTTGCCGTAGTTCGCCTCAAGCCGAGCCCGCACCGACTCGCTGAGAATGCCCAGCTCCGCCTTCTCATCCTCGCCCATGAACTGCGACCCCAGCCAGCGGAACACGTAGTCGACGACCGACTGCGCGACCGGTATCTCGCGGTTCTGCGTCATGCCGGCGGGCTCGAAGCGCATGTGGCCGAACTTGTTCACGAGGTCCTTCAGGGGCACGCCGTACTGCAGCGTCAGCGAGATAGACGTCGCGAAGGCGTCCATCATACCCGATATCGTGCTCCCTTCCTTCGCCATCGTGATGAAGATCTCGCCCGGCGAGCCGTCCTCGTACGTTCCGACGGTGATGTAGCCCTCGTGCCCCTCAATCGAGAACTTGTGGGTGATGGAGTGCCGCGTGTCGGGGAGGCGGCGACGCACCGGCTTTGCGACGGGCCCGGCGCCGTCCCTGGACGTGCTCACCGGCTGCGTCCGCTTGGAGCCGTCGCGGTAGATGGCTATCGCCTTCACACCGTTTCGCCAGGCCTCGATGAACGTCTCCATGACCTCGTCGGCTGTTGACTCATTCGGCAGGTTCACCGTCTTCGAGATGGCGCCGGAGATGAACGGCTGAATGGCGCCCATCATGCGCACGTGCCCGAGCGGGGCGATGCAACGGGTGCCCTTCGCCGGCCGCAGGGCGCAGTCGAAGACCGGTAGGTGCTCCTCCTTCAGGTGCGGCGCGCCTTCGATGACGCCGTCCTGGTCGATATAGGCGACGATCTCGTCGATCTCGTCGCGGCCGTAGCCGAGAGTGCGCAGGGCCAGCGGCACGGTGCGGTTCACCATCTTGATCATGCCGCCGCCGACCAGCCGCTTGTAGCTGACGAGCGCGATGTCCGGCTCCACGCCCGTTGTGTCGCAGTCCATCATGAAGGCGATGGTGCCGGTCGGCGCCAGGACGCTGACCTGGGCATTGCGATAGCCGTGCTCCGTGCCCAGCGAGAGCGCCTCGTCCCAGGCGTCTGTTGCTGCCGCGAACAGCGGTCCTGGGGCCAGCGCCGCGTCGATCCGCTGCAGCGCCTGCCGGTGCTTCTCGACGACGGCGAGCATCGACGCGCGGTTCCTCTCGTACTCGGCGAACGTCCCCATGCGGGCGGCGAGGCGCGCCGATGCGGCGTAGGCGTGGCCGGTCATGAGGGCGGTGACGGCGCCGGCGAAGGCGCGGCCGGCGTCGGAGTCGTACGGGAGGCCGCGCGACATGAGCAGCGCGCCGAGGTTCGCGTAGCCGAGGCCAAGGGCGCGGAACTTGTTCGCGTTCTCGCCGATCAGCTCCGTCGGGTAGCCGGCGTTGCCGACGATGATCTCCTGCGCGGCGATCATGATCGTGACCGCCTGCCGGAACGATTCGACGTCGAACTCGCCGTCCTCTTTGAGGAACTTCATCAGGTTCAGCGACGCGAGGTTGCAGGCGGAGTTGTCGAGGTGCATGTACTCAGAGCAGGGGTTAGAGGCATTGATGCGTCCGCTCTCCGGGCAGGTGTGCCAGTCGTTGATCGTCGTGTCGAACTGCATGCCGGGGTCGCCGCACTGCCAGGCGGCCTCGGCGATCTTGCGCAGGAGGTCGCGGGCGGGCAGCGTTTCGATTGTCTGGCCGGTGGTGACGGCCTTCAGCGTCCACCTCCCTTCGTCCAGCGCCGCGCGCATGAAGTCGTCGGTGACGCGGACGGAGTTGTTGGCGTTCTGGAACTGGATCGACGTCCACGCCTCGCCGTCGAGGGATAGGTCATAGCCTGCCTCGCCTAGGGCGTACGCCTTCCGCTCCTCTTTCGACTTGCAGTCGATGAACTCGACGATGTCCGGGTGATCGGCGTTGAGGATGACCATCTTCGCCGCCCGGCGCGTCTTGCCGCCCGACTTGATTGAGCCGGCGATGGCGTCGGCGCCGCGCATGAACGACACCGGCCCGGAGGCGAGGCCGCCGGTAGACAGCGGCTCCCTCGACGAACGCAGCCGCGACAGGTTGACGCCGGAGCCGGAGCCGCCCTTGAAGATCATGCCTTCGGTGCGGCACCAGTCGAGGATCGAGTCCATCGTGTCTTCGACGGAGAGGATGAAGCAGGCGGAGCACTGCGGCCGCTCCTCGACGCCGACGTTGAACCACACGGGGCTGTTGAAGGTTGCCTTCTGGTGCAGGATGATGTGGGCGAGCTCCGCTTCGAACGCCTCCGCCTCGTCGTCATCGGCGAAGTATCCGTCCTTGCGTCCCCATGCCGCTATCGTGCCGACGACGCGGTCGATCAGCTCGCGGACGCTGCGCTCGCGCTTGATCTCGCCGCGCTCGTGGTGGACGACTGTGCCGGCGACGAGCGGGCCGCGGAAGTACTTGGATGCGACGACGTTGGTCGCCCGCTGCGACCACTCCTTCGGCACTTCGACATCCTGCTGCTCGAAGACGGTCTTGCCGTCCTCAGCGGTGATGCTGGCGGTGCGCGTCTCCCACTCCACCTCGTCGTGGGGATGACGCCCGGGCGTGGTGAAGCGGCGGCTAATCAGCAGACGCGCCGGCGAACACGATGATACGTCTGTGACCGTTGTCATGGCTCCCCTTCTTCCCTTTCCCCGAATCGACGTGCGAAGGTACTTATACAGCGGGCGCCGCCCGATACAGGTGGGCGGTGTGCTAAGGCTGATGGTCTAGCGAGAAGCGGGTAGTCCGCGGGCCTCCTGCCCTGCGACGTAGCGGAGGCGGTAGATGGATTGGCGCTCCCCGTCCGGCCCGTGGAGCCGAAAGCGAATGTACTTGGCAGCAAGCTCCAGCATGCGGCCGTCGTCAAGCTCCATGATGAGCGGGCCGGTTTCCTTGTCCAGCAGGCTGCAATCGACGACGGGCCGGAACATGATCTCCTTACGCTCCTGGTTGATCTCGAAGGC
>JBGQNJ010000022.1:0-9096 GCA_041501065.1 Dehalococcoidia bacterium | reverse complement strand
CGCGTCTGGAGCAGGTGCTCGATGGCCCCCATGTAGTGCTTCGTCTCCGTGACGACGGCAACGCCTGTGACACCGCTATGGGTGTAGGCGCGGGGGAGGCCCTGCCGCTCGATGTCGTTGATGATGCGCCCTCTGCCGGGCACCGCCTTCTTGATCTCAGCGACGAGCTGGACGCGCTTGCCGCCGCTGAGGGGGCCGCGCGGCCCTTCGAGGACCGCCCGCATGAGGCTCCACTGCTCGGCGCGACCCTCTTTCTGCTCCGTTATCTGCCGTATGCGCCGCTCCAGGGAATCGAGCGGCTCTCTCTCCTGTCGACGCGGCAGCTCCTCGCGCTTGGCGGCGAGAACGGCTTCGAGGAATGGCTGGCTGGTCATAGCGTCCCCAGTATGCGGGACAGCGGCGATTCCAGTCGAGGTGGAACGTCGAAATGCGGGCGAACCGGCCCTCAGACGTCGTACGTGTCTTCGGAGCGGCGCCGGACGCGAAGGACAACAACCAGCCGCACCTTGTCCGACACGGTGTAGAGTGCCCGAAACCTGCCGACGCGCAGTCGCCACGTCGGCGGGCCGGGGCCCTTCACCTTGAGCACACCGTGCGGGCGCGGGTTATCTCTCAGGTCCGCCAGGGCCTGCGCGATACGGGCGGCTTCGTTCTTCGGCAACCCGTCTAAGTCGCGCACGGTGTGCGGGCTCAGGTCTATCTTGTATGGCAATCCCGCGCCTCTGCATGTACTCCTCGAGGGTCACGGCGGCTTCTGGATTAGCGGCGTACTCGTCGAATGCCCCCTCGGCGGCGATGGCGTCGAGCTCGTCCTCGAACGTTCCGTCAAGGGCATGCCGGACCAGCGCCGCCATCGTCGTGCGCTTGCGGAACGCGAGCAGCCGCAGGTCCTCGTGCATCTCTTCGTCCAGGTAAATCATCAGCTTCTTCATGGTGCTTTCCTCCCGTCGTGCGAAGGTATCATGACATATATATGTCGTGATGTCAAGATGTCGACTGCATGGACGTGGGGCGGCTGGTGGGGAAACGTAGGGGAGCGGCTTTAGCCCTCCCGTATGGTAGGTGAGAAGACACATCGCCGCGGGAGGACTAAAGTCCTCCCCTACAGCGCCACACGAACGGTCGGGCGAGACGCCCGACCGACGCGAAGTCGTGGCATGGACGGGCGGCGGCCGGATGGGTGTCCGACCGCCGCCGTTCGTTCAATATAGATCGAGTTTTCGTCAGGCCAGGTAGTTCAGCCGCAGCGCCGCGCGCACCTCCGACATCGTCTGCTCCGCGACCCGCTTCGCGTAGCCGCTGCCCGACGCCAGCGCCTCGCGCACCAGCGCCGGCTGCGCCTCGTAGCGGGCGCGACGCTCGCGAATCGGCTCCATGAGGGCGTTGAGCGCCCGCGCCAGCTTCTGCTTCACCTCGACGTCGCCCACCTTGCCGACGACGTAGCGCTCCTTGAGGTCCTGCACCTCCGCTTTGTCCGGGTTAAAGGCGTCGTGGTACATGAAGACGGGGTTGCCCTCGATGTGGCCCGGGTCCGTGGCGTGGATGCGCGTCGGGTCGGTGTACATGCGCATCACCTTCTGGGTGACGGTTTCGGCGTCGTCCTTCAGGTAGATGGCGTTGTTCAACGACTTGCTCATCTTCGCCTGTCCGTCGACGCCGACGAGACGCGGCACGCGTCCGACAAGCCCGTCGGGCTCGGGGAACACCTCGCCGAAGAGGCGGTTGAAGCGACGCGCCACTTCCCGCGTCATCTCTACATGCGGCGACTGGTCCTCGCCCGTCGGCACGAGATTCGCCTTGGGCATGAGGATGTTCGCCACCTGCATTACCGGGTACGTGAAGAAGGCGACGGGCACGGCGTCCTTCGAGCGCGACTCCAGTTCGTCCATCTCCGCCTTGAGCGTCGGGTTGCGCTGGAGGCGCCCCAGCCCGACGTACCAGCTCAGCCAGATCGTCAGCTCCGCGTGCTCCGGGACCAGGCTCTCGATGACGAAGTGGCTGCGCTCCGGGTCGAGGCCGACGGCCAGCCAGTCGGTGGCGATCTCGAAGACCGCCTGCCGCACGGTGTCGATATCGTCGGCGTAGTCGGAGACCTGGTAGTCGGCGATGAGGAAGAAGCATTCGTACTCGTCCTGCAGCCGCACCCAGTTCTCCAGTGCCCCGGCGTAGTGTCCCAGGTGGAGCGCACCGGTAGGCCGTATCCCCGTGAGGATGCGTTTCTTGTTCATCGAGCGTCCCGTCCGCCCCTGGCGGGCTGTCCTTCCTAGACCTGCGGCACGTGGGCCAGCGCCTCGCGCACCTTCTCCTCCGGGTAGGCGTAGTCCTCCAGCTCGCCGGCGAAGTACTTGTCGTACGACGACATGTCGAAGTGGCCGTGGCCGCTGAGCGCCAGCAGGATCACCTTCGACTCGCCGGACTGCTTGCAGGCCAACGCCTCGTCGATGACGGCGCGGATGGCGTGCGCCGGCTCCGGCGCCGGCACGATGCCCTCCGACCGCGCGAACTGCACCGCCGCCTGGAAGACGGTGTTCTGGTGGTAGGCCCGTGCCTCCAGCAGCCCCAGGCGCTGCAGCTCGGAGATGAGCGGCGCCATCCCATGATAGCGCAAACCGCCGGCATGGATCGCGGGCGGCGCAAATGTGTGCCCGAGCGTGAACATCTTGACGATGGGCGCCATGCCTGCCGTGTCGCCGTAGTCGTACACGTCCGCGCCGCGCGTCAGGCTTGGGCACGCCTCCGGCTCGACGGCGACGAGACGTGTCTTCTTGCCGCGCGTCAGCTTGTCGCGCGCGAAGGGGAGGGCGATGCCGCCGAAGTTGGAGCCGCCGCCGACACAGCCGATGACGACGTCCGGGTAGTCGCCGGCCATCTCCATCTGCTTCATCGCCTCTTCGCCGATGACCGTCTGGTGCAGGAGGACGTGGTTGAGCACGCTGCCCAGCGAGTACTTGGTGTCCTCGCGGCCGACGCAGTCCTCGACGGCCTCGCTGATCGCCAGGCCCAGGCTGCCGTTGGCGTCGGGGTCTTCCGCCAGCGCGGCGCGGCCGCACTGCGTGTCGGGGCTGGGGCTCGGCACGACCTTGGCGCCCCAGGTCTCAATCAGCGAGCGGCGGTACGGCTTCTGGAAGTAGCTCACCTTCACCATGTAGACCTTGAGCTCGATGCCGAAGAAGTTGCAGCCCATGGCGAGGGCGCTGCCCCACTGTCCGGCCCCCGTCTCAGTCGTGATCCGCTTCACGCCCTCTTTCATGTTGTAGTAGGCCTGGGCGACGGCGGTATTCGGCTTGTGGGAGCCGGCCGGGCTGACGCCCTCGTACTTGTAATAGATCTTTGCCGGCGTGCCCAGCGCCTTCTCCAGTCGGTGCGCCCGGTAGAGGGGCGTTGGACGCCACAGCTTCAGGATATCCTGTACCTCTTCGGGGATGTCGATGTAGCGCTCCGTGCTCACTTCCTGCTGGATCAGCGCCATCGGGAAGAGCGGCGCCAGGTCCTGCGGGCCGACGGGCTGCTTGGTCATCGGATGCAGCACCGGCGGCAGCGGCGAGGGCAGGTCTGCCTGGATGTTGTACCAGCGCGACGGCATCTCCTTTTCCGGCAGAATGAATTTGGTGTCCATGCTTCCTCCTTTCTGTTTGGCATTTTCACCAAACAAAAAACCCTCACCCGTAAGGGCGAGAGTCTTCTCGCGGTGCCACCCTACTTGCCCTGATCATCGACGACGACCGGGGCATCTCAGCCAAGTACGGTCCGCCCCAAGCGGACGATACCCCGGGCTCTGCTAACGGTGCCCCTCCGACAAAGCCTACTCGTCGCCTCAGGCGACTTTCGGTTTGTGGCTCCCAGGTCCATTCGGTCCGCTGCGCCGGCGCCGGCTCTCACCTGTCCCGACTCTCTGCTTCCCGCCCGAGGGCAGGATCACCGCGCCTGCGGCCTACTAGTCCTGTTCACAGCCGCTTCGTATTCAGATGTGGGTCGACTATATCAGCGCCTTACAGCTATGTCAAGTGCGGCCAGCGCCATTGTCATCATCAACATGACTCGGCCTGCCCGGTGCCGCAGTAGGGTCGGGCCTCCGTGCCCGACCAGCCATGGTTAGCGGCCACGCCTGTATCGCTTCTTCACAACGGCAGATAATCAAGCAACGCGGCGTACGGGTAATCGTCCGGCTCTTCTACCAGCCCAGCGCGCACCGGGTTTCCGAGGATATACTCGCACGTGGTCCGGATATCCTGTTCATCTCGGATTGCCCGATCATAGAAGCTGCGCGCCCACAGACTACCCGACCGGCCAAACGACCATGCCATCCTCGTCGTGTAAGACTTGAACGCGCGCATGATTTGCATGAGACTGCCGGACCGCTCCGACGGAGACAAAAGCACATGGAGGTGGTCCGGCATGAGGCAGTAACAGTACAGCTTCACACCTCGTGAGTCGCGCAAATCGAAAAGACACTGGACGATTGCCGCCGCGAGATCGCCGTTCAAGAATTGGGGCTTCTCTGCGTCTCGACGAGACCTGACAGTAACCGAAAAGACCTGACCAGGATCTGAGTAGTCGAAGCCCGGTAGGCGAAGCGAACGTCGACGAGGAGCAATAGGCACGCGATCACCTCGCGCGGGCTGGTCGGGCACAGAGGCCCGACCCTACTGGTCTGCGCATGATGGCTGGTCAGACACTCGCCAGAGGCGAGCAGGCGCCGGTCGACCCTGCCAGGCTCGAGACCGTACGAAGAGAGGCGCCGTCGGGCGCCTCTGGAACGAATCGCGAAATGGGGTTACTTGCCGTGGGGGCGGCGCTTCTCGAAGTCGTCCAGGTCCAGGCTCTCGATGAAGTCGCGGAAGGCGGACATCTTCTCCAGCTCCTCCGGCTTCACTTCGCCCAACTCTTCGCCCGCGGCCTTCTCAGCTTCCTTGTCCAGCAGGACGCCGGCCTTCTCCAGCACCGACTCATCGGCGAAGATGGGCACGTTCGCCCGGACGGCGAGCGCGATGGCATCGCTGGGACGCGAGTCGATCTCCATGGAGCGCCCGTTCACGTAGAGGACTATGCGGGCGTAGAAGGTGTCGTTCGCCAGGTCGTTGACGATGATGCAGTTGATCTCAGCGCCGAGGGCGTCGATGACCGAACGCAGCAGGTCGTGGGTGAGGGGTCGCGCCACCGATACGTCCTGGAGGCGCACGGCTATGGCGTCGGCCTCCGCCGGCCCTATCCAGATGGGCAGGTAGCGCTCCGCGTTCTTCTCTTTTAGTATCACCACCCGCTGATAGTTCATAAGACTAACGCGGATGCTCTCAATGCTCATCTCAATCATCCCACCACCTCCGACTCCCGAGGAACGGACTCGACTACCAGTCTAGCTGACCCCCTCACCAGTGTCAATCGAAGCTGCACCGCCCTCCGACGCGCCGGGCACGGCGTGGTCGCTGGCCGGTTGCGCCGCCGCGATTGCCTTCTGCCGGCGGTCCCGCAGGTACAGGCTCAGCCCTGCCAGGGCCGCGACGACGACCGCAATGTTGAACAGAACGAAGCTCACACCGTATATGTCGGCAACGGCGCCCACCAGTAGCAGTGGGATGATAGCGGCCACGCTCGCCAGCGCCATCTGGGCGCCGAAGACGCGCCCGCGCATCTCCGGCGGCGCCCGTTCGTGGAGCACCGTTTGCGCCGGCGCGTTGACCATCGCATAGGTCAGCCCCAGCGGCCCGGCGAAGAGCATCGTCAGAGCCACGAGCAGCGAAAGCCCGCCCAGTCTCTCCGGGCCGAAGGGGTTGAGCGCCTCCGTCTTCTGGAGGGCATCGGCGATGTTCTGCACGAGCCCCAGGGCGATTAGGCAGGCCGCCAGCCCGACGAGACCGAACGCCACCACGCGGTCCTTCCCGATCTTTCCCGCCAGCCACGGCAATAGGCGCAGCCCCAAGATCGCGCCGACGCCGGCGGGCGCGAAGATGTAGACAGCGTCGTCGGGGCGCACGGCCAGCACCTCCTGCATGAACCGCGGCACGAGCACCGCAAACAGCAGGACAAGGGAGCTGCTGAGGGTGAGTTGCGCCATCGCCAGGCAGGATGCGAGGTCGGAGCGAAGAAGACGCAGCGCCTGCCACAGCTCGCGCGGCGCGGTCTGGAAGAAGCGCTCCTCCTGCGCGTCTCTGTCTTCGCGAGCGCCGACGTGCTTCGGCAGCGACCGCGCCAGTATCGCCGCCGCCACGAAGAGCAGCGCCGCCGCGACGAAGAGCGCGTCCGCGCCGAACGTCTTGATGAAGATCGGAGCGAAGAATACCATCCCGCCGAACTGGGCGCCTGTCCAGGCCAGGCTGACTAGGCTGTTGGCGGCCATCAACTGGCTCTTCGGCACCAGCGAAGGGACGGTGGCTACCTCCGCGGTCGCGAAGAACTGCCCGATCGCGGAGAAGGCGACGTTCACGGCGAATATGAACTCGACGTGGTCCTTGCTCAAGAGGAAGGCGATGGCGGCAAAGGAACGGAGGGCGTTCGTGGCGATAAGGATGTCGCGCTTCCGCCAGCGGTCGACCAGCACGCCGGCGACCATGCCGAAGAGCAGCGACGGCACGACATACGACAGCACGAGGATGCTCGTGTCCGTCGTCGAGTTCGTCTTCGTGAGGACGATGACCAGCAGCGTGAACAGGATGGCGTTCTGGGCGACCTGCGAGAAGAGCTGCGCCAGCCACAGGACGAGAAAGCGGCGGTTCGATAGAACAGCCCTCTCGCGTTGCTGCAGCGACTGCAGGTCGCCGCCGAGTGCCTCACGCATGCAGACCTCCGGTGAAGGCGGGGACGGACCTTGCCCTGAGCGCCGCCCAACCGACGAACAGGCTCATGACGACGGCGGTGCCGACCAGCACCGGTCGGGGACCGACAAGCTCCGCGAAGGCGCCCGCCGCCACCAGGGGCGCCGCCGACGCTAAGTTGGCCAGCACGTTCTGGGCCGCGAAGACGCGCCCTTGCATCTCCAAGGGTATGCGTTCGTTTATGATAGCGCGACTGGCCACATTGGTCAGCGAGCTGCCAAAGCCAGCGAAAACTGTCGTCACCATCGTTATCGCGATGCGCGCGCCGCGGTCGTGCAGCGGCCCCGGATCGGCGACGCCGAACGGATTCCAGCGCGCGAGGAGGCCGGCCTCGCCGGCAACCAGCCCAAAAGAGAGAAGAGACAGGACGAAAACGACGAACCCGAGCTCCTGGGCGCGATTCTTGCCGATCAGGGTCGACAGCCGGTTGACCCCTCGCAGGCCCAGGAAGATGCCTATGACGCCCGGCGCAAAGACGAAGACGATGTTGTCGGCCGAGACGCCGAGCTCCTCTTTGGAGTAGCGCGGAAGCACGGTGACGCCGACCAGTAGCGCCGCCGTGCCGACGACACTGATGATCAGCGCCAGATACGAGGGCGCGTCGCGTCGCAGGGTCTGCCACGCCCGCGCGAACTGCACCCGCACTCCGGCCCGCACGGCCCGCTGCAACTGCTTCCCCGTGGCGCGCTCCGCCAATCCGGTAATCGTCGCAGCGAGGAACGCCGCAGCGCCGAAGAGGCAGGCGAGGATGACCAGCAATGGGTCGGCACCGACGGTCTTCAGCGTCAGCGCGGCCAGCCCGACGATGCCTATCGCCTCCGCGAACAGCCCGCCGAGATTGATCAGCGAGTTCGCGCTCGTGAGCTCCTCCTGCCGGACGACGTGTGGCAGCGCCGCGGCCGTGGCCGGGGTGTTGAACTGCGAGAGCGCCGAGAACCCCAGCGCGAACAGGTACAGCACCGGGATGCTCTTCATGGAGAGCAGCAATCCGATGCAGAGAAGCATCCGCGCCACGTTCGTCGCTGCCAGGACGAAGCCGCGCGACAGCCGGTCGACGATGACGCCGGAGATGGGCCCGAGAGTGGCCGAGGGTATCGTGAAGGCGAGGATGAACAGGCCGGCGCGAATGCTGGAGCCGCTGTTCCCGACGACGAGGATCAGCAGCGCATAGTTGATGGCATACTGGCCCATCTGGCCGAGGATGTGCTGCTCCCACAGACGTCGAAATCGCGGTCCTTCGAGGAGCGACTTGCCGCCGGTTAGGGTCCAGAAGCCGAAACGCGGGGGCCGTGCCTCCGTCATATCCGGACAGGAGGGGGAACTAGGCCTCCTCCTCCTCCTCCCTGAAGAGCAATCGCTCCATGGCGGGGTCCAACGGCTCGCCGCGCGACACGAACGTCTTGAGCCGCTTTTCGAACTGTCGCCGCTCCATGAGCACGCGGTGGTTGCACTTGAGGCAGCGGATGCCGATGTCGGCGCCCAGCCTCACGACGCGCCACTCGTAGCTGCCGCAGGGGTGCACCTTACGCATCCGGACCACGTCGTTGATGCGAATCTCGAGGGGCATCAGCGGCCGTCCATCTGCTGCGCGACACGACGCCGCTCCGTCTCGATCTCGTCGCGGAGCCGTCGCGCCGCTTCGCCGGCCGCCTCCGCGAAGTCCGCGCCCTTCGACGCGTAGAGCACCTGCCGCGAGACGTTGATAATCAGGCCGCCGCCCCTGCCGTCGAGGCCGTTCGCCATCACCGCCGCCAGGTCGCCGCCCTGCGCGCCGACGCCCGGCACCAGGAACGTCATTTCGGGGCAGAGCTGGCGTACGCGCCGCAGCTCTTCGGGATAGGTCGCGCCGACGACGAGGCCGACGTTGCCGCGCGTGTTCCAGCGGGCCGCCATCTCCGCGACGACCTCGAACAGCGGCCGCGAGGCGTCGCCGTCGCTCACGGCGAGGTCCTGGAGGTCGCGCGCGCCCGGGTTCGAGGTGCGGCAGAGGATGAACGCGGCCTTCTCCTCGCGCTCCAGGAACGGCTCGACCGCGTCGCCGCCGAGATAGGGGTTGACCGTCGCGGCGTCGAAGCCCAGCTCGTCGAAGAGGGCGCGGGCGTAGGCCTTCGCCGTGTTGCCGATGTCGCCGCGTTTGGCGTCGCCGATGGTGGGGATATCGTCTGGAATCGCCGCCAGCGTTTCGCGCAGCGCCGCGTAGCCCGTCTCGCCCAGCGCCTCATAGAACGCGAGGTTCGGCTTGTAGGCGCAGACGTAGTCGCTCGTCGCCGCGATGATGGCGCGGTTG
>JBGQNJ010000021.1:0-9149 GCA_041501065.1 Dehalococcoidia bacterium | reverse complement strand
GATGCGGTTCAGGTCATAGACGGGCAGCCGGTCCATTGTCCTGCCGGGAGGCACGTATTTGCCGGCGACACTGTCGTCGTAGCCCTTCATCGGGTCATCGTCGTGCGAAGGGTCGTGCGTCTCGACCAGATACCTGCGCACGAAGTAGAAGCCCCAGCCGCCGTAGAAATCGCCGGAGCGCCCTTCGATGACGGCCTCCCGCGTCACCGGCTTGCCTCGGAGCTGCGCGAAGTAGCCCGACGCCGCCGACATCGCGGTCGCCGCCTCGCCGAGCGCCATCTGGTGGTAAGAGATGCCCAGCTTGTCGTGGAGCCAGCGCATGAGGGCGGCGACGAAAGGCCAGGCGGTGCACGTGGTGTAGCCGAGGCCGAGGCCGTGCTCGCGCGGGTCGATGCATATGGGATTGACCAGGTTCGGCTTGAGGAGCAGCTTCTTCCCGCGGGCAAGCTCGTCGCGCAGCACGACGTCGAAGCCGGTCTCATCGCGCAGGGGCGACAGCGCCGCATCCAGAGCGTCATAGGTGTAGTCGGTCCGCTGTTTGATCGCCTGCCAGGCCGCCTCGCTTCCGGCGTCGATTACCTCCTTCAATAGCTCGGGCAGGTCAGCGTAGGACCGACGCGGGTCCATGCGGACAACGCCGATGGCCGCGCCGCCGGAGTCGAGCGTAACGTCGCCGATGGGTGAACGGACTGTCGCGGCACCGTCTTCGGTCATCGTATCCTCCAATCGCGGCTCTCAGGCGGAAGGTGTGTCAATTGTCGACGAGGACCCGCGCGGGGTCAAGCGGAGACGCCGGCGACCAGACGCCGTTCGGCAGGGAATCCCCCACATTTAGTTGTCTTCCGCTCTTTGCCTAAACAGAGCAACGTGGTAGGATTCTGCCTAACGGAAGGCGGTCGCACCCGTGCCAGGTGGGAGTCACGGCGAGGACCGGCGTATAAAGAACCGATTGGGGGGTGGATTAATGAGGAAACGGTTCTGGCTTCTAGCTATTCCCGGATTGGTGTTATCGGCGTTCGCATCCTTCAGTTGTATCTTCCCTCTAATGGGTGGAGTCGATCAGGCATGCAGCGCCACACCCGGAATGGTCGACGTCACCTTCCACTGGATACCTTCGATCCAGAAGGGAGGCACCCAGCAGTACCTGGACGTTAGCTGGTACAGCACGTTCCCGACAGGCGGATCTATCAGCAACGGCCCGATCGACGAGAACCAGGGCTGGTTCACGATGGGTGGCCTGAGAACGAATACCGTTCACCACTGGCGCGTCAACGCCCTCGTCAACGGCGCCTGGTTCACCTCGGCGACCGGCACCTTCACGACGCTGGACTGCGGCACAGGCGACGGCTCCGCGTCGCCGACCGGCTTGCGCCTCATCATCCCGAAGATCGGCGTCAACGCCCCCGTGAACGACCGTGTCATCGGCCCGGACGGCGCGATGGGTATCCCCAACGGCAAGGACGACGTCGTCTGGTACGACTTCATGAACTACGGCGGCATGGGCGGCTTCCCGGGCATACCAGGCGCCAACGCCCTCTTCTCCGGCCACGTCGACTACCACCCGAACTACACGGCCGTCTTCTGGGACCTGCGCCAACTTGTCCCCGGCGACGAGATTGGCGTGCAGCTTCTGGACGGGTCGTACGTGAGGTACATCGTCGACTGGACGACCTGGATCGACGACCAGGAGAACTTCACCCAGTTCGCGATGAAGGATGGCTTCGACAGGCTGACGATCGTCACCTGCATAGGCTCGTTCGATTCGAGCACAAGGAACTACAGCAACCGGCTGGTGGTGCGCGCGACGCGCGTCTTCTGGTAGCGCTGACACGCTACCGCCAGGTAGTAGATAGCAGCAGGCCCGTCTTCAGTACTGAGGCGGGCCTGTCTATGCTTGAGAGAGACGAGCTTACCACGTCTCGTTGTGGACTATCTCCTCCAGCGGCAGCCGCTTCGCTCCGCCCGATTTCATGCCCTCTGCCGGCGGATAGCTGAACGGAACGACGATCGCCACCCGGTAGCCTTCGGGCAGGCGCAGCACGCGACGCGCGCAGCCGGCGTCGTGCATCGTTACGGCGCAAGACGTTATTCCCTCCGACCACGCCGCGAGCATCATGTTCTGCGCCGCGCGCCCGGCGTCGAACTCGCGGCCGTCGTTCGGAATGACCACCACGATTGCCACCGCCGCGTTCGGGACCTGCTGCGCGAAGTCGCCGCAATTGGCGACCTCCTGCTTCTTCTCCGCGCTCCGCACGACGACGAATCGACACGGCTGCGCGTTCTTGGCGCTGCCCGCCATGCGGCCCGCCTGGAGGATGCGATGCAGCGCTCCGTCGGATATCGGCCGGTCGGAGTAGGACCGCGTATCGCGCTTGCTGATGATCGTCTTGTAGGCGTCCATCTCGCTGGCTCCCATCATATCTTCGGCGCCGTCGTGTTCTCGAGCTGGAAGAGCCAGGTGCTGAGGTAGCGCTCGCCGGTGTCCGGCAGGATGACGACGATGAGCTTTCCGGCGTTCTCCGGCAGTCGCGCGACCTCCAGCGCCGCCCAGGCAGCCGCACCGGACGAGATGCCCGCGAATATCCCCTCCTCTTTCGCCAGGCGTCGCGCCGTCTCGCCGGCGTCGGCGTCGGTGACCTGCACCACATCGTCGATCAGTTCGACGCGCAGGATCTCGGGGATGAAGCCGGCGCCGATGCCCTGGATGCGGTTGGGCCCGGGCTGCCCGCCCGACAGGACCGGCGAGGTCGCGGGCTCCACGGCGACGACCCTGAGCCCCGGCTTGCGCTGCTTGAGGACCTCCGCCACGCCGGTTATCGTGCCGCCGGTGCCCACGCCCGCGACGAAGATATCGACCTTGCCGCCTGTGTCGCGCCAGATCTCCTCGGCCGTGGTCTGACGGTGGATGGCCGCGTTCGCCGGGTTCTTGAACTGCTGCGGCATGAAGGCGTTGGCATTGCCGGCGATGATCTCCTCGGCCTTCCTGATGGCGCCGGGCATCCCGTCAGCGCCAGGCGTCAGGACGACCTCCGCGCCGAGCGTCTTCAGGATCTGGCGGCGTTCCATCGAAACAGAGTCCGGCATCGTGAGGACGATCTTGTAGCCTCTGGCGGCGCCGACGAAGGCGAGGGCGATGCCCGTGTTACCGCTCGTCGGCTCGACGATGAGGGTGTCCTTGGTGACGCGCCCTTCGCGCTCCGCCGCGTCGATCATCGACACGCCGATGCGGTCCTTGACGCTGCCCAGGGGGTTGAACGATTCCAGCTTGGCGACGACGGTGGCGTCGAGGTCCGCCGTCAGCCGGTTGAGCCGCACCAGCGGCGTGTTACCGATGAGCTTGGTGACGTCGTCAGCGATCCCTGCCATGTGGAAGCCTCCTTGCTTCCATCATATCAGGTTAGGACGACCTCTTGCTCCGCCTCGCCTTCTGGGACGTAGGTCGCGTTAGCCCCATCAGCAGCTCCTCCAGGGCCTCTTCGTACGGCTTGTTCGCGAAGTCGACGTAGTTCCGGTCTTTCAGCCACGCTTTGAGATCCCGTCCGGCCCACTCAGCTTTGAAACCATTTCGCATCCAGTCGTCATCCAATGACGCAGGTATGAGCTTGGTCGGGTTCTTGTCTATCTGCCTGTCAACTTCTTTCTTGAACCCATCTCTGATCAAAGCCTTAAGAGAGCACAACACGATCATCCACTGATACTCGTCGAGTTTCTCTTCGATTTCACCCCATGTAAGCTTGCCGACGGTCTTGTCTGCGTCATAGAGCCAACAGGATACGCCTCGCGCCAGCAAATCGCGACGGAGACGCTTGGCGAATTTCAGATCAGGCTGGCCATACGAGATGAAGCACGGAGAGTACTTGATCTCCGAGACAATCTTCGGTAAGACGTTCAGCAACTCTTGTGGGACACCAGCACCGCGAAAGAACCCTTCGAGGCTTCGCGTGAGTCTGTTTCCGGCTCCGCGTACCGTGTCAACCAGAGTTGTGACGCCCACGAAACTGGGGTCATGATGCCGGGCGCTTAGGAGGCCAATTGCCGCGCTAAAATCGATATCGGGGAGGCGGGTATACCCAAATTCGGTGCCGCTGAAGCGCGTCTTGACCACTGTGACCGCCTCAAGATCCGCCTCGTCAAGGACGCTGCCGGACAAATCGGCTCCATCAAGAACCGCTTGGGTCAGATCAGCGTGGAGCAACTGAGCCGAGACGACCTTGGCACCCGACAAATCAGCGTATCTCAACACCGCCAAGATCATGTTGGCGTTGGAGAGATTAGCATTACTTAGATCAGCTTCAAGAAGCTTTGCGCCCGCGAGATCAGCGCCGTGAAGATTGGCCTGGCTAAGATCGGCTCCCTCCAGATCTGCGAACCTAAGGTCGGCACCGGTCAAGTCGATATGGCTTAGCTCGGCGTATGGCAGATTCAGCCGCCCCCCTGGGTGTTGGCGCCGCCATTCAGCAATTGCTTTGGCGCCCTTCCGCACAAGTTGGACGTGCTTAGAGCTCGCCATATAACCTCCGCTCATCCGGAAACGCGTCCTGAGAACCGAAGTATGCGCGGATTATAGCGCGAACGCGAGTGGTTTGCGAGAGTGGAAGTGCCAGCCGGCGCTAGGAAATCCCGATGACCCGCTTCGCCAGACCGATCTTGCCTTCGATGTCGCCCTGCCGGCCGATCATGATCCGTTGCGCCGCCGGCGGGCCCGCGCCGTGCATCGACTCGATGAGGTACGCGACAGCGCCCGCCCCCGAAACGAGGTTCTCGATGAAGCGCATCACCTTGATCCGGTCCGTCACGTCGAAGTCGCTCGACGCCGCGAGGTACTTGCGCATGTACGGCCCCGTCGTCTCGTCGGCGAGGTCCGCCGCGGACGGCATCGTGCCCAGCAGGCCGCCGGCGATGTCGATGGCGTTGCGCGCCAGCTCGAAGGGGAAGCGCGTGACGTTGAGCTTGCACACGTTGGCCAGCAGCATGTCGATCTCGTAGTTGCCGGCTTCGGTCGGGTGGCCCAGCGCGGAGCAGGCGATGCCGGCAGCGAACATCGTCTCGTTGAGGTGGATCATTTCGACAAGCTTCTCGCGGATGTGCCCGGCGTTCTCGGCGCCGTTCATACGGGCGATGAGGGCCGTGGCGCCGATGAGCACGTCGCCGACGCCGACCTTGCAGCCGCCGTAGCTCTGGCGGTGATAGCCGGCGAAGCGCTCCACCAGCTTGCCCGACTGGTCGACCTCGCCGTCCATGAAGATGCGCTCGTGGGGCACGAAGACGTCCTCGAAGACCGTCATAACCTCCTGCCCACCGAAACGCACGTTGCCGACGTCGAGGTTGAACCGCTCGAGCTTACGAGTGTCGCTGGCCTGCCGCCCGTAGATGTAGCGGATGCCCGGCGTGTTCGTCGGCACAGCGAAGCAGATCGCCCAGTCCTCCTCGCCGGGGCGCATGGCGATGGTGGGCATGACGATGATCTCGTGCGAGTTCAGCATACCCGTCTGGTGCAGCTTTGCGCCGCGCACGATGACGCCGTCGCTCTTTCGCTCGACGACGCGCAGGTAGAGGTCGGGGTCGCTCTGCTGGGCCGGGCGTTTGCCGCGGTCGCCCTTGGGATCGGTCATCGCCCCGTCGATCATCTGGTCCTCCGTTTGCACGCGCGCCCAGTAGTCGCGGAAGCGCCGGTGATAGTCGGTGCCGTGCGCCTTGTCGCATTCGAAGGTGACGCTGAAGAGGGCGTTCGCGGCGTCCATGCCGACGCAGCGCTGGAAGCAGCAGGAGGTGACGTTGCCGCAATGTCGCTGCATGAGGACCTTGTTCATCAGGTCCTGCGTGCTCTGGTGGAGGTGCAAGAAGCGGTTGATCTCCTCGCCGGTCAGCGACGAGCGAACGCGGAAGAGCTCGCGGGTCGACTCGTCGTGGGCGCAGTCGAACGTGGCGGCGACGGCCCGCAGCGAAGGCGCGACGAGCGGGTGCTCCGTCAGGTTGGCGGTCTCCTTGCCCAGCACCTGCGCCTTGAGGTTGAGCTTCTTGATCGAGGCGACATAGGCGTCGCCGGTCCTGATGGCCATTTGCGCACCTTCCTTTTCTCCCAGGGACGGGATGATCTCTAGAATCAATTCTAACATCAGGAATCGGCGAAGGCCATCGAAGCCGGTTGGGGCTGAGCGCGCCCTTAGACGCCTCGGGTGTTGCGTCGCCGCGCCGCGGGTGTAGAATAGAGGCAACGGCTAAGAACGTGCCCCTGCGGTTCCTCGTTCGCTGATTCCCGCACTGCCGGCCGGATGGGCCGCGCTCGCAACGATGGGGGAGTGGATGGGTGGCGGACTTCAGATGAGACAACTCAGGACGAGCAGCCCCTTCGGTTTCGGCGCCCCGCATCTACGGGTCTGGGTTATCTGTCCGACCCTATATGTGGAGAGCTTGAGGCGAGAACCAGTGAGTGAGAATTGATGAGCATCAGTGCTCCCTCCTTCGCGCTAAGGATCCCCCGCGGCCGAATGCTGGAACTGGCCGCTACTGTTTTTCTCTGGCAGGCGTCTCTGGGCATCTTCATGCTGACGCTCGTCCAGAACTACCTGCCGCAGAAGCTCGACAGCTCCGCCGCCTTCCCGGGATACGCGCTGGCCTCCTATAGCCTGGCGCGCTTCCTCTGGCAGATGCCCGCCGGCTGGCTCGCGGATCGCTTCGGCAGGCGGCCGGTGCTGGCAATCGGCATAGCCGTCGGCATCCCGGTCCTGGGCGCGATGATGCTCTTCCCCAGCGGGCATCTCTTCCTCGTGTTCTCCGCGCTGTACGGCCTCGCCGCGGCGACGATGTGGCCTGCTTTCCTGGCGCACGTCGGCGACACGAACGAGCCTGCGCAACGCGGCCGGGTGATGTACTTGCTGAACATCGCCCAGATGCTCGGCCTCGGCGCCGGCGTCATGGTCGGCATGCTGCTCGGCGATTTCGTCTCCTACACCGCCGTCTTCCTGGCCTGCCTGGCGCTGAACGGCCTCGCCCTCGCTGTGGCCCTGCGCCCCGTTGACGCGACCGTGATCACGCAGACGAGAATGAAGGCGGAGAAGTTCCAGATCGGCGCTCTTGCCAAGATCCTGAAGCCCGGCATACTTATTCTGGGCGGGATAATCCTGTTCCTGAGCCTCGGCATCGCGGTCTTCACACCTACCGTAGGCACCTACGTCAAAGAACAACTCAACGTGCCGATGAGCGAAATGGCGCTCCTGCTGATCCTGCCGGCGGCCGTCGCTGCGGTTATCGCGTTTCGATTTTCCCGCCTTTCAGACCGATTCGGCAGGCAATTGCCGCTGCTCGTGGGTCTGGCCGTCATCGCGCTGTCCCTATTCGCACTGACGTTGACGCATAGCCCGTTTGTCGCCGTCAACCTGGCGGTGCTGGCGGGCCTGGCCTACGCCGTCAGTGTGCCCGCCTGGTGCGCCGCCGCCCTCGATGCAACGCAGGTCCACTCGCGAGGCGTCCTTCTGGGGGCGCTCGCGGCCGTGCAGGGGCTCGGTGGAGCCGTGGGTCAGGCGGCCGGCGGCAGGGTAAGCGAGATGTACGGGCCGGTGGCGCCCTTCAGATTCGCCGCCGTGCTGCTCGGCGTGGCGATCCTGCTAACGCTGGTCTACGTCCAGCACCAGCGCCTGAGGGGCGATATCCTCCTGCTGCCTCCCGACGACTAGGCGTCACCGCTATAGCGGCCCACCCGTCCCGCGCAGCCAACGATGTGACTGCGTCTCTTTGCGAAGTCTTCACGCTCCGGTGGTGCTGGCGGCTCCTCGGGTTTTCGGCTACCCTCGACATTGTGCCGCAGGATGGCTTTTCTTAGCGCGGCCCGCTAACGCCGCTACTGATCCCAGAGCCGAACCCTGTAGTGAGACCAGACGATCTGCTCAAAAGACCCTCTACAGCCGGGGAATCGCCTGCCGATGCGAACACGGCCACCGGCCAGCGCGACCCGCGCGACATCTTCGTCGCGCTCAGGGTCCGGAACTTTCGCCTCTTCTGGTTCGGGCAGCTCATCTCGCTCAGCGGCACCTGGATGCAAAGCATCGGGCAGGCGTGGCTGGTACTGACTCTCACGCAGTCCCCCGTCGCCGTGGGCACGGTGACGACGCTCCAGTTCCTGCCGATGACCTTCCTCGTCCTCTTCGGCGGCGTCTTCGCTGACCGCGTGCCGAAACGCCGCTTCCTCGTCGGCACGCAGACGGCGGCGATGCTCCAGGCCCTGGTGTTAGGCGTGCTCGTCTCGACGGGCGCCGTCCGCCTCTGGCACATCTACCTGCTGGCGCTGGCCCTGGGTCTGAACAACGCCTTCGACAACCCTACGCGTCTGGCGTTCGTGCCGGAGATGGTCGGGCGAGATCTCGTGGCCAACGCCGTCGCTCTCAACAGCACGCTGTTCAACGCCGCGCGCATCGTCGGGCCGGCGCTCGGGGGCATCACGATCGCGACGGTCGGCATCGGCGGCACGTTCTACCTGAACGCGGCCAGCTTCATCCCCGTCATCATCGCCCTGATGATGATGCGACCGGCGGAGTTCTTCTCGGTAGAGAAGGGGGAGGGCAGGCTGTTCGAGCAACTGCGCGAAGGCATAACCTTCGCCTACCGGACGCCGGAGGTGCTGCTCATACTGCTCGTGATGGCCTTCATCGGCACGTTCGGGTACAACTTCAGCACCGCGCTGCCGCTGCTGGCGAAGTTCGTGCTGCACATCGGCTCGGTCGGCTTCGGTGTGATGACCGCCGTGCTCGGCATCGGGTCGTTGCTGGCCGCGCTGACCATCGCCTATACGCGGCGCGCCGGCGAGAGGCAGATTCTGCTGGGAGCAGGCGTTTTCAGCCTGCTGCTGATCCTGGTCGGACTATCGCGCTGGTTCGCGCTGACTCTGCCCCTGCTGGTGCTGCTTGGGTTCGCAGCCATCACCTTCAGCGCTTCGGCGAACACGCGCCTGCAACTGCTTTCGCCGGGCCGTCTGCGGGGCAGGGTGATGAGCCTGTATATACTGCTGTTCGCCGGGACCACTCCGATCGGCGCGTTTCTGCTGGGGAACACGGCCGAAAGGATCGGCGTACAGCCCGCCATCGTGCTCTTCGGGGCGATTTCGACGCTGGGGGTGGGGCTCAGCGTGCTCTACCGCGCGAGCCACATGTCGCGCG
>JBGQNJ010000020.1:0-9241 GCA_041501065.1 Dehalococcoidia bacterium | reverse complement strand
CCCTGTTCGGCGCACGAGGTAGGCGAGGGTGCGACCGGACTCGCTCATTTCGCTGAGCAGGGCGCGTCGAAGGGGGTGTGCCAGCGCCTTGTACTTTTTGTCCTCGACCTTTGACATCGCGCCCTCCTCTCTGAGGGGACGCCTGAATGATGCGACGAACCGCGGCATCGCGTAATGCGGGCGATTGCCCATTTCGCCTCGCCAAACGACCAATCTTCCCCACGCGGATGCGCCCGCCGATGGAATACCTCGACTTCGTCGTCGATTCTCGAAGGCAGTCCCGATGAGTCGATGGGGATTGCTGGAAAAGGCCCGATGCTTGCAGGGGGCGCGGAAGAGGCTACGCGGCCTTCATCAAGTCGGAGAGATTACTGCGCCGTACGGTGGCAATGCGCCCGATCGTGCCCTCCGCTACCGCCCGCTCGAATGCCTCCACGACCTGCGGGCAATAGCGATGTCCCTTGTCATCCCTGAGCTCGCGCATCGCCCGGGCAGGTGGCCAGGCGCCCTTATACGGCCTCTTCGACGTCATCGCGTCGAAGCCGTCGGCCACGGCGACGATCCTGGCGCTGAGCGGTATGTCACCCGCTTCCAGGCAGTCCGGATAGCCGCTGCCGTCCCAGTTCTCGTGATGGGAGCGGGCAATCTGTCGCGCCGTCGTGAACCAGGTGTTGTCCGGCAACAGCTCCTCGCCCCAGACTGTGTGCCGACGCATGACCTGCCACTCCTCCTCGGTGAGCGGGCCAGGCTTGGTGAGTATTGCGTCGGGCACGCGCGTCTTGCCGATGTCGTGGAGGAGCGACGCGAGCCCTATCTGCTTCGATAGCCGGGGGCTCAAGCCCATCTGGAGCGCAATGGCCTCGGAGTAGCCGCGTATTCGGAAAAGGTGATGCTCCGTATAGGGGTCGCGGGCTTCGGCCGCCATTGCCAGCAGCAGGGTCGTTCTCTCGTAGGCGCCCTGCCGTTCCTCCTCCAGCATCTTGTGCTCTGTGATATCTTCGACTGTCCCCACGCGCCCCGTTTGTGCCCCTTCTCCGGACATGATGGGGATCACGTGGACGCGTACCCAGCGTGTCTCGCCCTGCCGTGTCACGATGCGAAATTCCTGCAAGAACTCGTACGCCTCGCGGCTCGACGCCTCGATGTGCGCTTCGATAATCCCCTGCTGGTCGTCCGGGTGCACGAAGGTGTCTAGGACGTAATCGCGCGAGATGCTTTCCAACCGCTCGTCCGGGCCGAGGCCGACGATGGCGCGCAAGGATTCGTTCGTATACGTAACCGTGTCGCCGCCGGACGTGAGGAGAATGCCGACGGGCGCAGAGGCGCTCAGCGAGCGGAATCGCTCCTCGCTTTGCCGGAGCGCTTCCTCTTTTTCTCTTCGCTCAGTTGCGTTCTCAATCGTACCCATGAGGCCGATGAACCGGCCGCTGCTGTCGCGCATGTCTCTCGCACGGGCGGAGACCCAACGCGTCACTCCCTGTGACGTCAAGAGGCGGAACTCCCTTGCGAATTCTCCCCGCGCCTTGATGGCCTCGATTACCCCGCGGATCACCTCGTCCCGGTCTGAGGGATGAACGATGTCGTACCAGTTGCGGTCTTCGTTATCAGGGAACGACACGCCGGTGATCTCCACGAACCGCTCATTAACGAATACGACCTTTCCCACGGCATCGGCGTGGAAGATGCCTATGGGCGCAGAGGCGCCGAGCGTGCGGAAGCGCTCTTCGCTTTGTCGCAGGGCGTTTTCGGCCTGCTTCCGCTCCGTGACGTCCTCCAGAGTCCCGACACGCGCTCCGAGGCTGCCCACGGGCTTCGAGAGAACGCTCACCCAGCGAGTATCGCCTTCAGAGGTGACGATGCGAAAGTCGCAGGAGAACTGATCATTATCTCTGGTTGCCCGTTCCTTTTCCGCGATGACCGCGGTCCGGTCGTCCGGGTGGATGATCTTCGCCCATCCCAGGCCGAGCGCCTGCTCTAGGGATAGCTTTGAAATGGAAAGCAACTGCTCGTTGACGTAGACGGACCCGCCGGACGTGTCCGTGAGGAAGATCCCTATGGGTGCGGAGGCGCTGAGGGAGCGGAAACGCCCCTCGCTCTCGCGCAGCGCTCGCTCGGCCCGGCGGCGATTGATGAAGGACGAGATGCTCTCCGACCCCAGGCGCAGCAGCTTTACGTCGTCCTCCTGCCAGACGTGATTGACGCGGGTGTCGCCGAAACCGGCGAAGCCATCAGGCTTGCCGGCGGGACCGAGGGGAACGGCGAGTGCGGACTTAGCCCCCATCGCCGTGAGGAAAGCGCTCTCCGCCGCAGCCTCGGCCGGCAACTGAGAGACGTCGTGAACGACTACTTCCTCGTTGCGCATGATCTTGCCGGTCCACCAGCCGAAGGTCGCGCAGTCGAGATCGGCGAATTGCCCCTTCGGCGCAAACTTGTCGGCGGGGTTCCATTCGTGCGTGTTGTCCATCTTCGTGTTGTCATCTTTGAACATGAAGATGTAGGCATGCTCCGCATCCACGGCCTCGGCGAGGATCTTGAGGGCGCTGTTGAGTCCCGAATCCGTGTCCTCCGCAGCGCCCAGCACGGTCGACACCCGGGCAACGGCCGACTCCATCTTCAGCCGGTGGCCCATCTGCGCCGCGGCGCCGTTCAGTTGGCCGATCATCTCATTGAAGTCGGCGGCCAGCGATGCCACTTCCTGCGGTCCCGACACCTCGGCACGCGACTCCATGTCGCCCGACGTCACGGCGCGCACACTGCGTTGAAGCGATGCCAGCGGCCGGACCACAGACCGGATGAGGTTCGCCAGCACGGCGAGCACCACCAGGAATCCGGCAACACCGAACATTACCATGAGCCACAGGCTCGTGTTCGCTTCCGTGTTCGCCTCGGCGGTGGCGTCCGTGAGCTTCGTTTGCTCGACGCGCGCCAATTCGCCGACGTCCGTCAGAATGAGGCTGGCCGTGGGCCATATCTGCGGGAGATACTGGAAGGCCAGGCTCCGCGCGGTGTCGGTGTCGCTGTTCAAGGCGACGGTAACCAGGTTGTCGATGGCCGGGCGTAGCTCTCCCAGTTGCGCGTCTAGCCCTTGCAGGGCCGACAGCGCCTGAGAGTCGCTCTCCGCCAAGAATTCGTTTTCGGCCTCCAAGAGTGACGCCTCTCCCTCTCGCTCCGCCTCCCGATACGAGTTGACGAGAGGAAGAGGGTCTTCGGAGAGGGCTGCCGCGGCGAGGAGAGTGCCGGAGAGGTAGAATTGAGCGCGGGCTTCCTGAAGGGCCGCTACCGCGTGAGATCTTCGTTCGAGCGCGGCGTGCTCGGCGCGATCGCTGCCGGTACGCCATATTGCCAGCGTCGCCATGCTCCCAAAGACGATGAGCAGGGCAACGCCAGCCAGCATCGACCGGCCACGTATCGTCCCAACCGCGAATCTACCGCGAAACCCCGTTACACTCGCCATACACGCCTGTTTCGCCACGCAAAAGGGGGCGGGGACCGAGAGACAGTCCTTCCAGAGATTGTCGGACGCACCGGCCCCATTCAACAGCTACCTCTGAGGCAATGGTCGGTAGGAGACGGGGGATATCGTATCTGTCTCCCGGTAGAAAGCGATTGCGCTGGCGCGAAGAGACGGGTCCTCTACCGATGCGAGCGCATCGATTTCAGGAACGCCGTTGCCCGTTCGGCGATCTGCGCTCCATAAGCGGCGTTGAGCTGGGCGGAAGAAGTCGCAATCCGGACGTTCTCCCTTACCTCCCGCGGGTGACGCACTCCGGGGATGCAGACAGAGAGATCGTGATTGGCGAGGGCGTATCGCAGCAACTCTGCCGCGGAGAGGGTCTTCTCGAATTCACTGCCCTTGAGAGAGCCGAACATGCCGAAGCCACCGAACGGCTTCATGCCGATGACACCGACGTCACGTTCGCGGGCGAGACGCATGACGCCGGCGCTGTTGGCGTGGAAGGCGCCCCACTTGATCTGGATCGTGTCGAACTCGCCGCTTTCGACGGCCCAGCGCAGGACCCCCAGCGAGTGGCTAGAGATGCCGATGAACCGCAGCAATCCCTGGTCGCGCGCCTCCTTGAGACCCTGCAGCGCGCCGTCCTCCGACATGACCTCGGGCAGGTCCTCGCGTCCGACGCTGTTCAACTGGTAAACGTCGATCGTCTCCAATCGAAGGTGCTGGAGACTGCGTTCCAGGTCGCTGAGAGCGCCGTCGCGGGAGCGCGCCAGTGTCTTGCTGGCGACGTGCACGTCGCTCCTGTTTGGCGACTGCACCAGCGCGCCGCCGATGAGATACTCGCTGCCCTTGTAGGCGCGACCGGTCTCGACGAAGTTCACGCCGAGCGCGAACGCGGCAAGCAGCGTTTCTTCGCCGGCATCGTCTGCGGTTAGGTTGGCGCCGCCGACGCCGATCTCGGTGACCAGGAGCCCTGTCCTGCCGAGGCGCCTCTTCCTGAGGCCGCCGGCATTGGCTGCGGGCTCGGGCTGGGTTGTCATTCGATAGGCTGGAGGAGGATGCGGGCATCGACGACGCAGCACCCTTCTCCCGGGGACAGCACTTTGACCGGGTTGAGGTCCATCTCCGCGATCTCCGGGATGTCCTCCACCATCGCCGAGACGCGCAGCAGCAGTTGCTCCAGCGCGTCGACGTCGCCCGGGGGAGAGCCGCGCCAGCCGGTTAGCAGCGGATACCCTTTGATGGAACGCACCATGTCCCTCGCGTCGATGTCGGTGAGCGGGTGAATGCGGAACGCCACGTCCTTGATCAGCTCCGCCTGGATACCACCCAGTCCGAACATGATCAGCGGCCCGAAGGAAGGGTCCTGCGTCAGCCCGACGATAACCTCGACGCCGCCCGGCACCAGCTCCTGGACAATCGCGCCCTCCATCTCATCCAGGCGACCGGCCGCGCGCAGACGCTCGCGGATCATCTCGAAAGCCTCGCGGACCGCCTCCTCCGATTGCAGTCCAAGGACGACGCCGCCCACGTCCGTCTTGTGAACGATCGTCGAAGACGCGAGCTTGAGCGCCACGGGGAAGCCGAACGCTTTCGCCGCTGCCGCCGCCTCCTTCGCTGTGCCGACGAGCCGCACGCCGGCGCTCCGGATGTCATACGCGTCGATGAGCTCGGCGCAGGCGTCTGTCGGCAACCACGCGCTTGTCGCCTTGTCGCCCGCAAGCACCCGCTGGACGATGGCCTGCCCCTTGTCCGGCTGCAGGCCCGCGATCTTGGGGACGATGCCCTTTGGGCGACGACGCCAGTCGGCGTAGTCGCAGGCGCGAGACAGGGCGATGGCCGTTGCCTCGGGGAAGGCGAGCGACGGGATTACGTAACCGTTCGTCGCCAGCTCTCGCGGCGGGCCGCCGGAGCTCATGAAGCAGGCGAGGACGGACTTGTTGTCCTTGAAGTCGAGCGCCACCTGGTGGACTTCGCGTGCCACTTCCTGCGGCATGCTGACGATAGGGGCGATGTAGATCACGATGACGGCGTCGACGTCGTCCTGCTCCAGGAGAATGCGCAGCGCGCGGGCGAAATCCTCCGGCGTCGCTGAGGCGATGAGGTCGATGGGGTTCGCCAGCCCCGCTGCGGCGGGCAGGAATGAGCGGAGGGCCGTCTTCACCTCTTCGCGCAGCGGTGGCACATGCAGCCCGTACGCCTCGCAGGCGTCGGCGGCGAGGATCGCCGGGCCGCCGGAGTTGGTGAGGATGGCGACGTTCCTGCCCTGCGGCAGTGGCTGATGCGCCAGCAGGTTCGCCACGTCGAAGAGCTGCTCCAGCGTGTCCATGCGAATGACACCCGCCTGCCGGAACAGCGCCTCCGCCGCCACGTCGAGGCTGGCGAGAGCGCCGGTGTGAGACGTGGCGGCACGCGAGCCGGCGGCGCTGCGTCCGCTCTTCAGCGCCAGCATGGGCTTCGTCCCCGAGACGCGACGGGCGAGTCGCGCGAACTTGCGCGGGTTCCCGAACGACTCGAGGTAGAGCAGAATGACATCGGTGTCCGGGTCCTTCTCCCAGTACTGGATGAGGTCGTTGCCGGAGACGTCCGCTTTGTTGCCGACGCTCACGAACGTCGACAGGCCGAGGTTCAGGCTGCGGGCATAGTCGAGCAAAACCAGGCCGAGGGCACCGCTCTGGGAGAGTAGCGCGACGTTGCCGCGCGGCGGGAAGACCGGCGAGAACGTGGCGTTGAGGCCCACCTCCGGGTCGGTGTTGATGACGCCCATGCAGTTCGGTCCAAGCATGCGCATGCCATAGTTGCGCACCTTTGCCAGGATCGCGGCCTCACGCTCCGCCCCCTCAGGACCCGTCTCCTTGAAGCCGGCGGATATGACGACGATACCCCTCACGCCCTTGCGTCCGCACTGGTCGACCACGTCCAGCACCTGTTCCGCGGGCACGATGATTATCGCCAGATCGATTTCGTCGGGGATGTCGAGGATGGACGAGTAGGCGCGCACGGCCCCGACGGCATTAGTCGTCGGGTTCACGGGATATGCTATGCCCTTGAAGCCGGTGCTGAGGATGTTGTTGAACAGCTCCGCCCCTATCGTCCCGCGGTGCCGCGACGCGCCGACGACGGCGATACGCTCGGGATGGAAGAAGACACGGACAGAGACCGTCGTCGCAACCAGCTCTCGTTGCGCCGTCTTCTCTTCGATCACCTCTGTGTGCTCGATAGGGAAGACGACGTGGAACGTGCCTTCGGCGTACTTCGCGTCGACGATGAAGCCGAAGTCGTGGAACACCTCCATCATCTCGCGGTTTTCGGCCAGGACCTCCGCCTCGAAGACGCGAATCCCCTTCTCGCGGGCGGTGATGGCCAGGTGTTCGAGGAGGTGCGTCGATATGCCGCGCCCCTGGTGACTGTCCTCGACGAGGAACGCCACCTCGGCGCGCTCCGGGTTCGCCAGCCGCGCGAAGCGGCCGATGGCGATGATCCGCTGGTCCGGCGGCTCGCCCAGGATGGCTACGAGGGCGAAGTTGTTCTCGTAGTCGATATTGGTGTAGGTCTCCGCCTCCGCCTTCGTGACCTCGGCGATGATGTGGTGGAAGCGCAGATAGATGGTACGCGGGCTTAGGCGGCTGAAGAGAAACAGCCAGGCGTCGGTATCGTCGGCACGGATTGGCCGAAGATGGACTTTAGAGCCGTCCTTGAGGACGACGTCTGCCTCGTAGCGCCTCAGATCTCGAATGCGTGGCTGCATGGCTTCTCCTTGCCTTTCGCTGTCTACTTAAGGATTATATCCCACGCCGGCCCGGTTCGGCGCCGGCGGCAGCGATTCAGCTTGACACTGCGCCTGCCGTAAACATATAAGAGGCAGGAGGTACCATTACTCCTGCCGGGAGACCCGCGCGTCGGATCAGGGAGGATTAGCGGAATGCTTGACCGCGTAGACGTTGGCGAAGTCGACTTCAAGAGCTACGAGCCATATACCGCACCCGAAATGACAAGGGAGATCAGGGCGCGCGCCGCCCAACTGAAAGGCGCGCGACTCCTTCACGTCAACGCCACGCCCTATGGCGGCGGCGTGTCGGAGCTGCTGCGGGCGGTGATCCCCATCTACCGAGGCCTCGGCATCCAGGCCGACTGGAAGTGCATCTACGGCGACCCGCAGTTCTTCGCCATCACCAAGTCGTTCCACAACGCGCTCCAGGGCGCGCCCGAGGAGCTAACGCGCCTCGCCGGCGAGACGTACCTGATGTACAACAAGCTCAACGCCGACCTCCTCGACGAAGAGTACGATTTCGTGGTCATCCATGACCCGCAGCCCCTGGCGATTCGACACTTTAAGGGCAGCAACGGCGCCAAGTGGGTGTGGCGCTGCCACATCGACACATCGAGTCCCAACGAAGAGGTGCTCGCCTTCATCTCCCGCTACTTCCTCGAATACGATGCACTTGTCTTCACGATGCAGCGCTTCGTGCCGCCGGGACTGGAGCACAAGAAGCTGTATATCATCCCGCCGGCCATCGACCCCTTGAGCCCGAAGAACGTCAACCTGCCCGACGACCTCTGCCGCGAGATGCTCGTCTGGCTGGGCGTCAAGCCGGACCAGCCGCTGATGACCCAGGTGTCCCGCTTCGACCCCTGGAAGGACCCCTTCGGCGTCATCGAAGTCTACCGCATGGTCCGCGACAAGGTGCCCGGCCTACAACTCGCCCTCCTCGGCTCGATGGCGCTCGACGATCCCGAAGGATGGGGAATCTACAACCAGGTGGTCGCTGAGACGAAGGACGACAACGACGTTCACGTCCGCACGAACCTGGTCGGCGTCAGCAACATGGAGATCAACGCCTTCCAGCGGAAGTCCAACGTCATCATCCAGAAGTCGATCCGCGAAGGATTCGGGCTGATCATCTCGGAGAGCCTGTGGAAGGGGACGGCGGTCGTCGCCAACCGCGCCGGCGGAATTCCCCTGCAGATGGAGGACGGCATCGGCGGCTTCCTCGTCGACAGCACGGAGCAGTGCGCCGACCGCGCACTGTACCTGCTGGAACACCCTGACGAAGCGAAAGAGATAGGGCTGCGGGGCAAGGAACGCGTGCGCGAACGCTTCCTGACGCCGCGTCTTGTCGACGACTGGTTGCGTCTACTCACGGAACTGTAGGCACTGTTACGTCTCGGGCGGAAGGATCGGCTTGAGTCGACCCCCATGAAGCGCATAGCCATTCTGGCAAGCGGCGGGGATGCGCCGGGCATGAATGCCTGCGTGCGGGCCGTCGTACGCGCCGGCTCCCATCGCGGGCTGGAGACCTTCGGCGTCAAGGACGGCTACGAAGGGTTACTGCACAATCAGTTTGTCTCCCTCCACCGGCACGACGTCAGCAATATCATCCAGCACGGCGGCGTCTTCCTCGGCTCGCTCCGCTGCGACGATTTCTTCTCGCCGGAAGGGCGCGCGCGGGGCGCGGCGGCGCTCCGCTCCTTCAACATCGACGGCCTCGTCGCCATAGGCGGCGACGGCACGCTCTGCGGCGCGAGGGCGCTGCACGACGAGCACGGCATAGCGGTCATGCTTGTTCCGGCGACAATCGACAACGACGTCCCGGGCACCGATTGGAGCATCGGCTTCGATACGGCGGTGAACACCGCGGTCGAGGCCATCGACAAGCTGAGGGACACCGCGGAGGCGACGGAGAAGGTCTTCTTTGTCGAGGTGATGGGCAGGGAAAGCGGCGCCCTGGCCTTGCATGCCGGTCTATCCTCCGGCGCCGACGCCATTCTTGTGCCGGAGCTGCCGAT
>JBGQNJ010000019.1:0-9391 GCA_041501065.1 Dehalococcoidia bacterium | reverse complement strand
GTCCTGATTGAAAAAAGCCGGCGGCCTGTGCCGCCGGCTTTCATTGAAAGACAAGACCGCCATCGTGGCCGGGGGTGGCTTGCCTGGGCATCGCGGACCACTTAGAATCCTGTCGTCAGATGTCACGCGGGCAAGACCGCAGGGTTCGTCCTCGCGGAGCGCCATCTGACCTTCCCCGCAGATTCGGCGACCAGCGCCGAGTGTCGACCGAACGGGAACCCGACTTTTTGTCCAGGAGTCGAGGGTTCGAATCCCTCACGGCCCTCCACTTATCTTCGTCGCCGTCCCTACGCTTGCGCCGTGAACTCCTCGCCGCCGATCTCGTAACGCCTCAGCCTGTCATCATCCAGCTCGATACCCAGTCCAGGCCGCTCGGGCAGCCGCACGTAGCCCTCGCTGTCAATCCGAATCGGTTCGGCGAGGAGGAAGTCGCGGATCTCCGGCGTCCACGCCGGCGGGTCATACGGGTATTCGATGAAGTCGCAGTTGGGGACAGCCGCAGCGACATGGAGATTCGCCATGAGCCCGATACCGTTCGTCCACGTATGTGGCGAGAACATCAGGCCCGCAGCCTCCGCCATGCCAGCTATCTTGTGCGCAGCGGATATCCCACCGGCAAAGGTTGCATCCGGCTGATAGACGTCGTAGCAGCCCTTGTCCAGATAGAGACGGAACTCGTGCAGCGCCGGGTTGAGTTCGCCCCCTGCGATCCGCAGGTTTGTCTTCCGACGCAGCGCCGCCAGCCCGTCGTAGTCATACGCCCACAACGGTTCCTCCAGCCAGAACACATCGAGTGTCTCCAACTCGCGCGCAATCGTCACTGCGGTTTTCAAGTCCCAGCGATTCGATACCGGGTCGCCGGGGTAGTTCCAGGCCTGGTTGGCATCGACCATGATCTCCATCGACCCGCCGACCGCGTTGCGGACGGCTTCCGCGATAGGGAGGTCGCTGCGCGGGTCGGGGCTGTGGAAGCGGAGCTTCACCGCTGCGAATCCTTCCTCACGCAGGCGTAGGACCGTCTCCACCCGCTGCTCGACCGACCTTAGCTCGCCAGTGCTCGCGTACGCACGGATGCTGTTCTTGTGGCCACCGAGGAGGCGGTACAGCGGCAGGCCAGCCGCCTTGCCGGCGATATCCCAGAGCGCGACCTCGACCGCCCACGGCCGTCCCATGAAGTAGGCGACGCTGCGCATTACGTGGGCATGCCGCTCGATATCGAGCGGATCCTGGCCAACGAGGAGAGGTGCCGCCGTGGTCTGTTGGGTCACAACGCCGCCTGCGCCAATGCCGGTTATCCCCTCATCGGTCAGGATCTCCACCAGTGTCATCCGATGAGTCGCGCTGGGGAAGGGCTGCCAGGTGGCGAAGAATGGCGTGTCGGGGTGAGGAAACTCGAAGACCCGAGTTCGTACCTCCGTTATCCTCATGGGACGCCTCCTCTTTGCGGTCCTCCGTCTCCAATCGATGTTGGCAGGATCTCCGTGGCCAGGAATCGCGCACGCGGACAGGGAGACAGTACTCCACACACTGGATAGCCTCAAGACCCGTCGAAGGCATGCTTCGGACGGTGTCGATCAGAAGCGCGTCAGGCGTCATGCGTTGGATGTCAATCGCGGACTGATCCCCACGCCAAGTGAAGATGGTGAGCGTCCCCTCAGATTCGGCGGACCCGCTCGGGAATAGGCGGACGCTGCGCGCACGCGCTCTCAGGGGCGACTGGCGGCCGCGACGTCAACGATCTGCGGCGCCAGCCATCTCGCTACAACGTAGGAGCTCTTCGGTGTGAAATGGATGCCGTCCTCGCGCATCCGGATGCCGTCGACGACGAGGTCAGTGAACCTGCCGTCGGGACAGGCGAAGCCGTTCAAGTCGACAAGCGAGACCCCGTGCGGATGCTGCTCCGCGAACCGCCGGTAGATGTCGTTTAGGATGTCGATGCGCCTGCGGTCGTCCTGCTCGTGCTCGTCGGCGTCGGACACCAGCACCCACTGCGACGGCTTCGAGTAGGGGAAGGTCAGCAGCACCAACCTGGCGCCCTGCGAAGTTAGCATTTCGACCTGCCGCTGCAGCGCGTCCGAAATGTAGGCGTCCGACTCCGCCGTGCCGGCCTCCAGCGTGCGGCCGTCCACCAGGTGGTCCAGGTTGTCGGCGCCGCCGAACAGCCAGACGACGACATCCGGGCGGAAGGTTTCGAGGTCCTGCTGCCACGTCGTGTACCACTCCTTGCACCTCTCCGCCTGCTCCTTCGAAAGCTTCCATTCGGAGTCTATCGCCTTGTCGACGGGGACGAACCCGCAGCCGAGGGCAGCCCGATTCCACACGATTAACCCCTGTTCGCGGCCTACCTCGTCGAGACCCGGCTCCAGCGACAACGCGACCGAATCGCCGAGCACCATCACGCGAACGGGCGTGCCTGCGGCCGTCGCGATGGGCTGCGGCATGGCTTCCGCCGGCGCCGCCACCGGGAAGACGCCCCCCCGCGTTACCACGACGATAGCGACGGCCAGCGTCGCGGCCGCGGCGGGCGCAAGCGTCCAGGTCATCTTCCGGCCGCGGAAGGCGCCGCGCCGCACCGGCATCTCGACCAGACGGTAGGACAGCGTCGCGACGGCCAGCGTCGTGAGCGCGCGCGCGGCGAACAGCCCGTAGCCCTCCCAGCCGGTGCGACCGGGCGTCAGCACGAGGTATAGCGGCCAGTGCCAGAGATAGACGCCGTAAGAAATGAGGCCGAGGGCGCGCAGCGGCGGAAGCGAGAGCGCTCTGCCGATGAGTCCGCTCTTCGGTTGCACGGCGGCGGCGATGACGACGGCGACGGCAATCGCCAGGAACAGGAAGCCGCCACGATAGAGCAGCGCGCTGTCCTCCGACGTCGTGCTCCAGAGAAAGCCGAGGCAAAGCGCGCAGCCGAGGCCCGCCGTCTGAAGCGCCGGCCTCGCGATGCGGCCACGAATCGGGCCCAATCTCAAGAGCAGCATCGCCAGGACCGCGCCGGCGAGCAGGGACTGCGCTCTCGTGTCGGTGCCGTAGTACACCCGCGAAGGATCGCCGTCCGGCTTGAACAACAGCCCCATGAGGAGTGCAGAAGCGGCGACCAGCGCCAACGACACGCCGAGCAAGGCGCGCGTCGAAACGCGCCGCACCTGCAAAAGAACGACGAGCAGCAGCGGCCAGATGAGGTAGTACTGCTCCTCGATTCCTAACGACCACGTGTGGCGCAGCGGCGAAGGCATGGAGAAGCGGTCGAAGTATGACTGTCCGCTGAATACCGGCCGCCAGTTGGCCACGTAGCCGATTGTCGCCAGGGCGTCGCCGCGGATCTTGCCCAACTCCTGCGGGCCGGCGAAGACGGCGGCATAGACGGCCACGCCGATTAGCATAAGGAACAGCGCCGGAAGGAGCCGTCGGGCTCGTCGCGCCCAGAACGCGAGGAGGCCGATGCTGCCCCGGTGTCGCCACTCGACGAGGAGGAGGCTCGTGATCAGGAAGCCGCTGAGCACAAAGAAGGCGTCGACGCCGAGGAAGCCGCCGCGAGCCCACGGCATGTCGGCGTGATAGGCGAGGACGGCCATGACGGCCAGCGCACGTATGCCGTCGAGCGCCGGCTGATAGGAGAGGCCGTGACTGCCGCTGTTGGGGAGCGGTCGAGTGGACATCCGTGGCCACCTGCGCGGGCATCCAGACGGGGACGGCGTTCCGGGTGTTGAGCGAACGGTAGCATACGCGTCGGGCGAGGACAAGCGGAAGGCGCGCTTGCGGAGGTTGGGCCATTCGATTAACATAAGTCCACCTTCCCCGGCCAGAGAGTGAGCGAGGGCAATGGTCACCAAGAGAAAGGCGAGCAGCGACAGCCACCTCTCGGCAAATCGGAGCAAGCTGAGGGCCAGACCCATCGGGGACTCGGAGCCGAACTACAGGGACCTGGTGGAGAGCGCCGGGGATCTCATATACGCCCTCGATCTAGAGGGCCGGTTCACCTTCTACAACTCGAAGGTGGGAGAGCTCTTGGGCTATCAGCCCGGGGAAAACATGGGGAGGCAATTCACGGAGATCCTTACTCCCGAGAGCGCCAGAGTGGCCATCCAACATTTTCAGCAGGGGATTCAAGGAGAGGAGGTTACCCCCTTTTTCGACGTCCAGGCAATCAAGAAAGGCGGCAGCACCGTGCACCTGGAGGTCAGGTCGAGCAGCCTCTACCGCAACGGGCGGCTGGTCGGGCGTCAGGGGATAGCTCGCGACGTCAGCGAGCTGAAGCGGCTTCAGGCGGAGGTCGCCCAGAACGCTGAACGGATAGCGCTTCTGGAGGAACGAAACCGCATTGTGCGGGAGCTGTACGGCAGCATCACCCAGATCGTGTTCAAGAATTCGGCCGATCCCAGAAGGACCGACGCCCTGCTGAGCGAGGTGCGAAGCTCGTTGGTGGCGGAGGTGGCAAGGAGCCTCGCATTGTCGGAAGTGGATTTGACTATCATCGAGCTCGTAGCGCGAGGGCTGTCGAACGCGGAGATCGGCAAAGAGGTCTGCCTCAGCGGCCATACGGTGAAGGACCACGTGCGGAAGATTATGAACCGCCTGAACGTGCGGCGGAGGGCGGAGCTAGTGGCGGAAGCCGCCCGGCGCGGCCTTGTATGACTGGGCAAGTCCTCTCAAAAGGACCCCCCGAAACCCCCGATTGGGTGGGCTGAACCGGCCTTACGGGGGTAGGCAGGCCGGCGGAGCGTGACATAAAATGGCTGCTTAGCGGGCAAGTCCTCTCAGGGGTGCGTCATGTGATCAAGAACGAATGCGGCCTAGGGAAGAACAACCGTCGTAGAAGCGGGAAGGAGAGCAACCATGCGAATGAGAACAAGTACATCATCAACTGGCCAGGCACCCACAAAGCGGCTCGTTATCGCCTTGAGGGCACTGGCGCTGGGAGGGGCCGTAGCGCTGGTAGCGGCAGTAGCGCTGGGATCTGTCAATTACGTGCCGACCGACAACGGCCCTAACTTCTTCAACAATCTGTTCGTCAGCCCGGAGCAGACGGTCAAGTCCAACGTCGTGACGATGCACAGCTTCGACGTGCCGCTCCCGGTCTCAGTTCTTGGCGATGCCTCGATGCAATACCGCATCAATGGCAAGGGGGGCTGGACCGCCCAACCGGGAACGATTTCAGCGGGCGACACCCTGCAGCTTCGCCTGACTGCTGCGGATGCCTTTGGCGTCACGACCTCGGGCCAGGTGCGCATTGGCGACGCACCATTCAATTGGAGCATAAGGACCCGGGACGCCTACGTCCACCCGGTTGCGCAATCCTCTGCAAAAAAGCTGGGCCCTGTGGGAAACTCCGGAATGACCAAGTGCCCGCTGCCCGGCGATTACATAGCAAGCCTGCTGCCCTCCGCGGACGACCTCTGGGCCGACCAGGAGGCGATGGTGAGCTTCGGGCCGCGGATCATTCCGCGCCCCGGGATGAAAGAATGGGAGAATTATCTCTTCGACCGTTTCAGTGAGATTCCGGGGCTCGTGGTCAGCCGCGAACCGGTCGCCATCCCCGGCGGCTGGGCGGATTACTTCTCCCCGACGGCGCAGTGGTCGCTCACTCTGATCGAGGAGAGGGAAGGCCAGGATCCGGTGGAGACCGAGGTTCCGGTCGCCGGCTTCCGCCCCTACTCCGGCACGGGTGGAAGCACATCAATACTTACGCCCCCCGAGGGCGTCGTCGCCGAGCTTGTGACGAGCACGGCCAACGCGGCAGGAAACATCCTGCTGGGCCCACCCCTGCCTGGGCTTTCTCCCATTATCATACCCAACCCTCTCCCCGTCGGGAGCTATTGGCATGACCCGGAGGGGCAGTTCCCCGGGGGCACCGAGTACGATAATTGGCCGACGAGCACGGGCAACGTGCACACCCAGGGCTTCAGCGCCGGGGCGCTCGCCGCGATCGCGGTCTTGGGCCTTTCGAATGATGCGGCGGCGGGGCTGTGGGCTCCGTTCGGCGTTGCGCCGAGCAGCACCCTCAACTCGGTCCCGACGCTGTATGTCGGCAAAGAGAGCGGCGAGCTGCTGTACGCGAAGGTCGCCGAGGCGGCGGCCGACCCCGATCTGACGTTGAAGGCGCATCTGACACTCTACGCCGAGTGGCACCTACCAGGATCGGCGAGCGGGGTCAACGACGACGTCTGGGCGATTCTGCCGGGCAGGAACTACGAGGGGCCGGACAACCCCGGCGAGACCGTCATCTTCAGCACCCACATGGACGGCATCAGCGCCGTTCAGGAGAACGGCGCCGTCGGCCTGCTCGGGCTGGCGGAGTACTTCGCCCAGCTGCCGCAGGAGTGCCGGAACCGGACGCTGGTGTTCCCCGTAGCCCAGGGGCACTTCCGCTCGGACGCTGGTGGCGACTACGCCCGGTGGACCCGGAATCACCCCGCGCTCGTCGCTAACGCGGTGGCGAGGGTAGGCATAGAGCATCTGGGCGCGATGAGCTGGCAGGATGGCCGTCCCGAGCTTACCGGCGAAGAGGGGTATGCCCCCACCGGCCTCGCAGAGCCGTCGTCGTTCCAGGGCCTGGACCAGCGGCTCACTAGCATCGCCACGGACGCGATCATTCTCGAGGATCTTCGCTTCGGTTCATCCATATTCGGCGCCGCCTCTACGGGGACCCCCACGGGCCGCTACATCTCGGGAGCGCCCTGGATGTTCAACTGGGGCATTAAGCTCGTGGACGAGGAAACTGGGGACGTGACCTTCACGCTGAACCGGGAGAAGGTCAGCAAGGAGCGGTTGTATGCCGAGGTCCGCACCTTCCTCCGTATGGCCAGTCAGCTGGACAAGATCGATCTGACCACGATCCCGCTCGACTGACGCACCACGAGGTCCGCACCTTCGCGCGCATAGTCAGCGCGATGGACAAAGCGACGACGCGAGAGCCCCTGCGACCACAACGCGGGGGTTCTTCGCTTTGCCCTGTCGAATCACCGACGGTTTCTGAGGCAGGTAAAGCCCCATCGTCGGATGGGAGGTGTCTCTGTTGACGGCATCGGGGGAAACGCCTATTCTGCCGCCATGACGAGCCGGCTGCCCTTCGACTCGTCGGCCGGTCGTCAGGGAGGCGCGCGATGTGCGAGTTCTGTACGCAACACGGTGAAGGCAAGAAGTGGTACCTGCAGGCGAAGAACTACAGCGAGGAACTGCTCAACGACCAGCGGAAGCAGTTCATGGCGGAGTTCTTCGGCGACTTCGAGCACGTGATCGGCGACAAGGCTGCCGCGCTGGATAAGGCCATCGCCACAGACGCCGCGGGCGCGAAAGCCCTGTTCCCGATGGTGGTGGAGCAGCAGAAGCGGGACCACTGGGGGCAAGTCGTGCCGGTCGAAGAGATCGAGCAGATCCTGGACATGAGCCTATCGGTCGTCAGGGTGCCCTGCGTGTGCCGGAGCATGTTGCGCGGCTTTCGCGAGGCCCGCTACTGCTTCGGCGTGACCAGCGTGAACTCCGACTTCGTGCCCGTCGCCGACCATCCCGACTACAGGGACCTGGAGGTCCTCGACAGAGAAGAGGCGAAGGCGGCCATCCGCAAGCTGGACCGCGAAGGGCTGGTGCACTCGGTCTGGACGTTTATCAGCCCGATGATCGGCGGCATCTGCAACTGCTCCGTGAACGAGTGCATGGCGCTCAAGACGCGCACACGGCTGGGCCTTCAGACTATGTTCAAGGCGGAGTACTTCGCCCGTGTGGAGTGGGAGAACTGCAACGGCTGTCGAAACTGCATGAAGGTGTGCAACTTCGGCGCCATCAGCTACTCGGCGTATTCGCGCAAGTGCTCGGTGAACCAGCTTCAGTGTTACGGCTGCGGCGTCTGCCGGGCGCTGTGCCATCGCGACGCTATCACGCTCGTCGAGAGGGCGGGCGTCCCAGCGCTGGCCGGCGAATGGTGATGCGATGATAGAGGTACGTTGGGACTCCAAGAAATGCGCGACGCCCCAGGACTGCCGCGTCTGTCTGGACACGTGTCCGCAGGGCGTCTTCCGGATAATGCCCAAGGAGGCCCGCAAGCCTGGCAAGGCGACCGAGGACTGGGTCATAGGCACGCTCTTCCTCAGCCTGTGCACGGCCTGCGGCATCTGCAGCGACGTCTGCCCCAAGAAGGCGATTGCGGTCGCGGTCGCGTCCTAGAAGCGGCACGCGGGCAGGACGCACTTATGTTGACAGGCCCTTCGCGCCGGTAGTACCGTCTGCGTATCAGTTGCGACGGACTACGGTGATCGAGTGGGCCTCTCTCCATCTCCAGAAGAAGCAGGGAACGCGCACGATCGCCGTCTGTCGCACCAGGGGCGCGAAGGTACTGCGCGCGCGCTGATCAGGGGCGCCGCGCCGAGACAGCATCTGCTGCTGCTGGCCGCAATCCTGATCCTCGCGCTCGCCCTGCGACTCGCTTGGATCGCCTACGCGCACCCCAACCCGAACGACGGCCGCTTCGACGACACGCTCTTCTACGACCACGCCGCTCAGGCGCTGGCGGCCGGCAAGGGGTACACGGGCTTCTTCAATGCGCAGACCGCCGGCTGGCCGCCGGGCTATCCGCTGCTGCTGGCGGGCATCTACAAGGTCGTCGGCCACGATTTCCTGGCGCCGCGGCTGCTGAACGTCTTCGCGGGCGTCGCGACCTGCCTGCTGGTGTACCTCCTCGGCGCGCGCGTCTTCGACCGCCGGACGGGCCTCGTCGGAGCCTTCCTGCTCGCGGTCTTCCCCAGCCACATCTACCGCACGACGCTGCTGATGACGGAGGTGCTGACGGCGGCGGTCGTCGCGTTGCTGGCGCTGCTGCTGCTCCGGTGGGTGATGAGGGAGAGCGGCCCGTCGCGGCTGCAGGCCGTCGCGCTGGGCGTGCTATTCGGCGCCTTCGCGCTCATGCGCGGCGAGGCGCTGGCGTTCGTGCCGGTCGCGCTCATCGTGTGGAAGCTGGCCGTGCCGTCGTGGCGTCGCTTCGCCGGCGGCGCCGCGCTCATGCTGTCGGCGATGGTGCTGGCTATCGCGCCGTGGACGGTGCGCAACGCGATAACGATGGACGCCTTCATACCGGTCGCCAGCGGCCTCGGGCACACGTTCCTCGCCGGCCACCAGGACGACCCCTACGACCCATACAGCGTCTTCCCGGAAGCGAAGATCACCGAGCAGTACTCCTATCTGCCCTACCCGGAGCGCGAGATAAAGGTGGAGCGCGAGGCGCTGCGGCAGGGTCTCGACTTCGCGAAGTCGCATCCGGGCTACGAGGTCCAGCTCGTGTTCGAGAAGCTGTACAACATGTACAGGCTCGACGACGACGCCCTTCCATGGATCGGCGGCGGCTGGATCGACGTCAGCAAGGCGCCGTGGCTGCAAGGGAGCTGGGTGCGGTCGCTCGACGCGGTGG
>JBGQNJ010000018.1:0-9474 GCA_041501065.1 Dehalococcoidia bacterium | reverse complement strand
CGTCGTCAACCCGGACGACCTCGTGGCGCGCTACGGCGCCGACTGCGTGCGCGCCTACCTGATGTTCATCGGCCCATGGGACCAGGGCGGCGAATGGGACGACTCAGGCCTCGCGGGCGTGTCTCGCTGGCTGAACCGCGTCTGGAACCTGGTGCTGACGCCGACGAAGACGACAACGCAGGCCCCCGACGACCAGGTGCGCGAGCTGCGCCGGATGACGCACAAGACGATTCGTCGCGTGACAGAGGATGTCGAACGCTTCCGCTTCAACACGATGGTCGCGGCGCTGATGGAGTACACGAACTACCTGACGCGGCTCAAGGAAACCGGCCCTGTCGACGCGGACGGCTGGCAGGAGGCGGTGACGTCGCTGATGCTGCTGCTTGCGCCGTCGGCGCCGCATCTGGCAGAGGAGCTGTGGCAGCGGACGGGCAACGCCTACAGCATCCACAACCAGCGCTGGCCGGAGTGGGACGCGGGGCTCGCCGCCGAAGAGCAGATAACGCTCGTGGTGCAGGTAAACGGGAAGGTGCGCGACCGCATCCTGGTGCCCGCGGACGTGAGCGAGGAGCGGGCGAAAGAGGTAGCGCTGTCGAGCGAGAAGGTTAGGCCGTACGTGGAGGGACGAGAGACGCTGCGCGTGGTCTATGTTCCCGGGCGGCTGGTGAACGTGGTCGTTCGCTGATTGTGAGGTCGGCGAGCCAAGGTGTCGCGCGGAGTCGAGTAGCGACGTGGCTTCGGGTGCCGTTCGGGATCCCGAACGGCACCGAGATCGCGATCAGCGCACGTCACACTGCCATCGCGAAGAGTCGATGGACATCCAACGAACGTGATGCGCATCGCATAGGGGCGCACGGCCGTGCGCCCCTATAAAGCCGCCGAGGCTGGAAAGCCTCGGCTACGATGTTCTGTCGACGGGGGGCAACCCCGCACCGACGGCTAGCGGACGCGCTCCTGCGCCTTCTCCTCCATGCTGTCGACGCCGGCGCGCACGCTGCCCAGGAACGCCGCCAACTGCGACTCCAGCTTGTGCAGCATCTCCAGCGCGTAACGGTCCGCTTCCTCCATCTGCTGCGCCGCCACCGTCTCCGCAGTACCGAAACGGGCGCGAATGCGATCCTCCGTCTCCCTGAGCATCGACTCCGCCTGGTCCTCGGCCTGCCGCAGCAGCTCCGCCGCCTTCACCTCCGCCGCCTTGATGACCTCGTTGTCGGTGAGGCGCAGCTCGACGTCCTGCTGTGCCTGCGCAACGAGAAGCTGCGACTCCTCGCGAGCCTTCAGCAGCAAATCCTCTTTCTGAGCCAGCAGCTCCTGGGCTTCCCGCAGCTCCATCGGCGCGGCGACGCGCATCTGGTCGATTAGGTCCAGGAGCCGGCGCCGGTCGATGGCAACGCGGCCGCCGATGGGCAGCTTCATGCCCTCAGCGACTAGCTCTTCCAGGCGGTCGATAAGATAGAGGATGTCGATGGCTTAACTCCCTTTGGGGACTGCGCTCGCGATGCCGAGCGGCTTCTGGCGCAGGGCCCGCGCGACGTGCGCCGGCACCAGGTCGGCGACGTCGTAGCCGAGGCGCGCGACTTCGCGGATGCGGGTGCCGCTGATGAACAGATGCTCCAGGCTGGCCATCAAATACACGGACTCAACCTCCGGCGCCATCTTCTTGTTCATCAGCGCCATGTCGAACTCCGTCTCGAAGCCCGTGACGGCGCGAATCCCCCGCACCAGCACGGTCGCCCCCTGCTCGCGGGCAAAGGAGACGGTCAGCCCCCGGAACGGCTCGACGGTCACACCCTGCAGGTCCCGCACCGCCTCGCGGAAGAGCGACACCCGCTCCTCCGTCGGGAAGAGCACGTCGTCGTCGTGCATGTCGTAGACGGCGACGACGACGCGGTCGAACATGGACGCGGCGCGGCGGACGATGTCGAGATGGCCGTTCGTCACGGGGTCGAACCGGCCCGGGTACATGGCGGTGACCACTAGCTTCCTCCTGGGCGATAGATCGAAATTACCGTATCTCCATGCCGCCGGCTCGCCGCCAATCGCAGCGGCCCGAGAGCGGGCGGCGGTGTCTTCCGCTTCGAGTGCTCGAACAGGATAACGGTGTCCGGCCCCATCAGGGAAGAGGCGGCTATCCGCTGCAACACGTCATCCGCCTTGTCGTCCCGGTAGGGCGGGTCAGCCAGAATGAGGCTATACTCGCCGGTGAGTTTCGTCAAGGCCCTCTCCGCCGGCAGGCAAAAAACGGCCGCCTTTTCGGCGAAACCGGCAAGCTCCAGGTTCTCGTGGATGACGTGGCAGAAGCGCGCGTCCTTCTCCACGAAGTCGCACCAGCCGGCGCCGCGACTCAGCGCCTCGATTCCCAGAGCGCCGGTGCCGGCGTAGAGGTCGAGCACGCGCGAGAGGTCGACCCGAATCGCCTGGATCATGTCGAACATGGCGCCGCGCACCAGGTCGGACGTGGGACGCAGGCCGCGCTCGCGCCCGCCCTTCAGGCGACGGCCCCGCGCTGTCCCGGCGATTATGCGCACGGCTGTGGTTGTCCTCCTTCAGATGCTGTGCGGGGGAGCAACGCGCGTGAGGTCGAGGGGATATGTCAGGGCTGGACCGTCAGAGCAACCCGCTGCCCGATGCGGGCCAGACCGTCGCTTACGATCAACGTGACGCTGTACGTGCCCGGCTCCTCCGGCGCGACCCAGGTGACGCTGCCCTCTTCGCCGCTCTCCAGGCTGCCGCCATCGGCCTGCCAGCTCGGCACGAATAGCGAGTCGTTCGGTTTGACCAGCGATGCCGCGCCGGTGTCCAGGAACTCGCTGATGACGGGCCAGATATCGCTCGCGCCGACGGAGTCGGAGACATCCTCGATAGCGATGCCGCCGAGGCCGAAGCGGTCCACGAGGTCGAGCTTGAAGGCGATGCTGAAGGCGTTCTCCACCCAGACGGTGCGTGCGCCTCCGAGGCCCGGGTAAGTGAAGGATACTGCCGCCGCCTCGTCGTCCCAGGCGATGCCGGAGGCGCCGTCCGCCTTGTCGATGTTCTGGCCCTTGACCGCGACAGCCTGCCCTACCCGGATTCCGTCGGTCTTGTCCGCAGTGATCGCGCTGGCGATTGCCATGGCTTCCAGCGCCGTCAGGGAGCGAATGCCCTCGCCGCCCTTCTCCGATCCGAGCGGGCTGATGCGGAGAACGAGCTTCGCGGGCGCCACCTTCATCTCTTCGATGAGGAACTGAAGCGCGTCCTCGGTCCGCTTGTAGTACCGCGAGGGGTCGGTCTCAGGCGCAAGCTCGATAGTGTCGGCGACCTGTGACAGGCGTGCCCAGTCGTAGGCGCCAGTATCCCAGGTGTTGCCCTGCTGTACAGGCAGCGGCGCGGTGAGCGTTAGGACAAGCCTGCGCCGGTGGAGCTGCTCCGCCAGTTTGGCGACGAACTCGCTGAAACCGTCTTTGCGCAGCGGGTCGAGCGAGCCGTAATCGAGGTCGACGCCGTCATAGTGGCCGGATTCGACCATCTTGAGGATGGCGTTGACGTGCTCGTCGCGCAGGTCCGGCGAGGCCATGATCTCGTCGGCCGCGGCCGCATGGTCGCTGTTGGAGACGCGGATCGCTGGCCGGACCGGCAGCCCCGCCGGTACGGCTACCGACGTAGCGCTGCCGGAGAGGGAGCCGTCGGCGTCGGGCGAGAAGTCGACCGGGTCGAGCACCGAGAGCGTCTGCACCGCGAGGGGGCTGATCTGGGTGCCCGCGGGCAGGTAGCCGATGAGCTGTCGCGCGGAGGCGCTGCGCCGCACGGCGACGATGTTCTCCGGCATCTCCGTTAGCTCCGCTTCGACGGCGCCGCCGTCAGGGGCAAGCGTCGCGCCGGCGAGGCGTCTCCATACGCCGTCTTCCTGTGTGTACACCGAAATATTGCGCCCGTCAGGCGGCGGACTCGGTATCTGCAGCGTAAGGACCGCCGGTGTTGCGATGTCGCCGGAGACGGTGATGTCGTAGAAGGGGCTTATGGCCTCGACACCCTCAGGCAGCGTCGGCATGTCTTTCCTGGCGGTGATCTTGACGGCTGCGCCCTCGGCTTTATCGCCGCCGCCGCGACTGAGGAGCGAGATGGGAGGCAACACCAGCAGGAGGAGAAGCGCGCCCAGTACGACGATCACCAGCGCGACGAGGCCACCGCGTCCGGCTGCCACGGGTTGTCGCGCGGGCTGCGGGCGGAGCAGGTCGTCGAAGGGGCCGCGCTCGTCCGGCGCCTGGCCGCCCGGGGGCATCGTTCCGCTCATTCCCTCGTCCTGTCTCGGGCGAGTGGTGTCACCAGCACTGTCATCTGATCGCCGTTGCGGTCCAGCACCACGGCCACCGGCTGGCCCGGCTGGAGCCTGCCAAGAGCGTTGAGGAACAGCATGCCCTGGTTCAACTCGACGTCGCCCATTTGCAGTATGATATCGCCTTCTTTGATGCCGGCGTCGGCTGCCGGCGTCGCCGGCGAGACGCGGACGACGAGAGCGCCGTGGTCGGCCGCTAGGTCGCCGAGAGCACTGACGTCGGGCGTGATGTCCTGGTGGGCTATACCGAGGTATGCCCGCGGATAGCTCCCCTGGTCGATGATGGTCTGTGTGATCGGCGCGGCGACGTTGCTGGAGACGGCGAAGGCGATGCCTTCCACCGGTTCGCCGGCCTCGGTACTGCGGATTACGCTCGTGTTCAGTCCTACGAGCTCCCCCTCGGTATTGAGGAGTGCGCCGCCGCTGTTGCCATGGTTTACTGCGGCGTCGGTCTGGATGAGGTCCTCCATGACGACACCCTCGCGGCTCCAGTTTCGATGCGAGCCGCTGATCACGCCGACGGTCACGGAGTCGCGGAACTCGTTGAGGGCGCTGCCTATGGCCACAACCCGCTGGCCGAGCTTGAGGAGATCGGAGTCGCCCCAGGAGAGCGCCGGCAACTCCTCCGTGCCCGGATCGATCTTGATGACTGCGAGGTCGGTGAAGGGGTCATCGGCGCTAACGAGGGTAGCCGGGAACTCCCGGCCGTCGTGCAGGACGACGGTGATCTCCTCGGCGCCGCGCACGACGTGCTCGTTGGTGACGATGAAGCCGTGACTATCCATGATGACGCCGGAGCCGGCCGCTGTCTCCTCCGTTTGCGGCCCGAAGCCGTCGCCCGTCGCCAGCTTGTTGACAATCGTGACGACGGAGGGCACGGCCATCTCGACGGTATCGGTGACGGCGGAGTCTTCTTCGAGGGTGACCTGCCGCTGCTCGATAGTCGTGCTAGCCTGCGACGGTGCCGGGCCTTCGTCGCTGAGGAAGTGCACCACCGCTGCGCCCGTCAGGCCACCGGCCATTCCGGCGATCAGCGCCACAGCGACGACCCATACTGCCAACCGGGGATAATGACCGTGCTCTTCCATGCAGTCGTTCTTTGGTGGGAATGCTCTGGTTCCAAGGACTGATCTCAGTCATTCTAGCACGGGGCTCTCCGGCCCCTCAACCGCACGGGGCGCGACAGAGGTGGCGGGCGTGCGTGGCGAGTGCAGGCGCGACGAGCGAAAGCGAGTCGCGCAACGGGTACGCGATCGGCGCACGTCGCACTGCCGTCGCGCAGGACCGATGGACTTCGACGTGACATTTCGCGCGATCCGAGCACCGTCGCGCCGGCGCGACGCCAAGCGTCGCGCAACGCAGCACCCTCGAACGCGACAGCCCAACTTGACTCCACGCGAAGAAAGCTTTACAAAGGGGTCGCCTTCTCCTATAATTACTCTCAATACCAGAGCCAATAGCGACTGAGGGTACGACTCTCAGTCTCTTTTTTGAAATCTGTCCCAGGAGCGAAAGAGATGCCGGACAAGCCGGTTCCTTTGACGAGAGAGGGTCTGGCCAAGCTGGAAAAAGAGCTCGAATACCTGCGCACCGTCCGTCGCCAGGAGGTAGCGGAACGGATCCACGCGGCCAAAGAGCTCGCCAGCACCCAGAACAACGCCGAATACGAAGATGCCAAGAATGAACAGGCGTTCGTAGAGGGGCGCATCCTTACGCTCGAAAAGATTATCCAGAACGCGGAGATCATCAACGAAGAGGAGGCGCACCGCTCCAAGAAGGTGCAGTTGGGCTCCAAGGTAACGGTCCTGACCGCCAAAGGCACAACGGAAACGTACACCATCGTCGGCAGCGCCGAGGCGGAGCCCAAGGAAGGGCGCATCAGCAACGAATCGCCGGTGGGGCGCGCCCTTATCGGCAAGGGCGTCGGCGGCGCCGTCCACGTGGAGGCCCCGGCCGGGGTCATCAGGCTCACAATCACCGGCATATCCTGACACACTCGTCGAGATGACGGTCCGGCGGGCGGAGCCGAAGAGCATGGGCCGCCCGCCTCTTGTTATGTCCACTCCGGAGAAGACGATGTCCGTTCGCGATGAGGAAACCTTCGCGCTGCGAAACGAGAAGCTGGCGCGACTGCGCACGCGCGGCGTCGACCCCTACCCGCCGCGGTTCCGTCGCACGCACACGTCCGAAGCGGCGACGCAGACGTTCGTGGAATGGGAGAAGGCGGGCGCGGCCCGCGAGCCACCCACGGTCACCGTCGCCGGCCGCATGACCGCCCTACGTGACATGGGGAAAGCCACGTTCGTCGACCTGCGCGACGGCTCCGGCAAGATACAGGTCTACCTCAAGAGCGACGTCCTCGGCGAGAAGGCCTACGCCGGCCTTCGCGAGCTCGACGTCGGCGACTTCCTCGGCGTGCGCGGCAGCCTCTTCCGCACGCGCGCCGGCGAGGTGACTGTCGAGGCGGCCGAATACACCCTGCTCGCGAAATCGTTGCAGCCGCTGCCGGAGAAATGGCACGGCCTCGTCGATACGGAGACGCGCTACCGCCAGCGCTACCTGGACCTCATCGCCAACGACGACGTCCGCAAGCTGTTCGCCCTGCGCAGCGCTATCATCGACGCCATACGCCGCTTCATGGTCGGACGTGGCTTCATGGAAGTGGAGACGCCGGTGCTAATGCCCGAAGCCGGCGGCGCCGCGGCGAACCCCTTCGTCACCCATCACGAGGCGCTGGACCGCGACCTCTACCTGCGCATCGCCATGGAGCTGCACCTCAAGCGGCTGATCGTCGGTGGCTACGACAGGGTGTTCGAGATCGGGCGCGTCTTCCGCAACGAGGGGATATCGACGAAGCATAACCCCGAGTTCACGATGATGGAGTCGTACGAGGCATACGCGGACTACAACGACGTGGCGGCGATGGTCGAGGAGCTCGTTTCGTGGGTCGCCCGGGAGACGCTGGGGACGACGGTCGTCGCCTTCGATGACGGCACCATAGACGTCGCTCCGCCGTGGCGGCGGCTGACCGTGCACGACGCCCTCAAGGAGTACGCGGGCGTCGACCTGGAGCACTACCGTCGCGACGAGCCCGGCCTGCGGGCACTCGTCCGAGACATGGGCATCGATGTCGCGCCCGACGCCGGTTGGGCGAAGCTCGTCGACGAGCTGCTGTCGGCCGCCGTCGAGCCGAAGCTATTGCAGCCGACATTCCTCATGGACTATCCCGCACCGCTGTCGCCCCTCGCCAAGCGCAAGCCGGACAACCCCGACCTCGTCGAGCGCTTCGAGCCGTTCGGCGGCGGCCTGGAGCTGGGCAACGCCTACACCGAGCTTAACGACCCCGTCGACCAGCGAAAGCGCTTCCTGGAGCAGGCGCGTCGCAAGGCAGCGGGTGAGCGTGAGGTGGAGATGCTCGACGAAGACTTCCTGCTAGCGCTGGAGCACGGTATGCCCCCCTGCGGCGGCCTGGGCATCGGCATCGACCGGCTGGTCATGCTGCTCAGTGGTAGTCGCTCTATCCGCGAGGTCATCCTCTTCCCCCAGCTCCGGAGCAAGTAACGGTGGCCCGATTTCGCGCGGTCATCTTCGACATGGACGGCGTGATCGCGGACAGCGAGCCGCTCTACCTCCAGGGCATCAACGAGGTGCTCAAGGACTTCGGCCTGGCGATCACGGAGGAGGACCACAACGAGCTCCTGGGCGCCGCCGTCGGGCCGACATGGGACTTCGTCTTCGAGAAGTACTCGCCGGCGGTGGGCTACGACGAGTGCGTCTCGCGCTACGACCGGACGATGGTGCGGCTGCTCAGCCGGCCGCGCGATCCCCTGCCGAGCGTGCGCGAGTTGCTTTCGGAGTTGGCGCGGCGGGGAGTGCCCCGCGCGCTTGCCTCGTCGTCGTGGCCGAACTGGGTGAAGGCGCTTCTCGCGTCGACCGGCCTCGACAGCTCTTTCGACGTCACAGTCTCCAGCACCGCCGTCGAGAACGGCAAGCCGGCGCCCGACATCTTCCTCTACACGGCGAAGGAGCTTCACGTCGAGCCGTCGCAGTGCATCGTCCTTGAAGACAGCCGCACCGGCGTCCTTGCAGCGAAAGCCGCGAGCATGTACACCATCCAGGTGCGCGCGGCCTCGACGGCGCTGCCGCCGCTGCCGGAAGCGGACCTGGTGCTGGAGCGCCTGTCGGACTTCCCGCTGTCTTTGTTGGACTAAACGCCAACGGATCCGAAACGGGTAAATGGATGGGCGCGGCAGAGCCCAAGTTCACACATCCGACTATCCGCCCACTTCAGCCCGCTGCAAAAAGCGCAACGCGGGCATCCTCCGGCTCCACGCCGCACAGCCATGACTACAGAAGCTTATCCGACCGAAGCCATCTACCGCCCGCGGTGGGGAAATCATGCACGGACGTGGTCAAGACACCTAGTGAGATTCCACGTATGCGATACCCGTATTGTGTGCTCGCTTTCGCTTGCCAATGTTCTGCATCTTCTTGACAGAGCGCACATCGTTGTCTTAGAATGATGTATGAATACATGTGTGCGCTACCCGCACGAAAGGAGCAAAAACACGATGCCTGAAACGACAGGTAAGGTCGCCGAGGGTGAGTACAAGGTCAGGGAGGGCTGGTCTGCTGGACGCGAGCCGGGACGTTGGGTCCGGCTGTGGCGCGAGGCCATAATTCCTAACCTGCACAAATTCCCATCCGGCGAGGTCGTCTGGGCGCCGGAGAAGGAAGACGCGATCCACGTTATCGGACCAATCCGGTCCGCGGGCTTCCGCCTGACTACGGAGACGTCGCGAGGCGAAGTTACCTTGCGTTCCCTCGTCAGCGTCTATTTGCTGAATCCCAAGGGAAATCCCCGTTACCCGCGCGGTGCCGTCCTTTTCCGGTGGCCGAAGCGGGCGGAGCTGGGCAACCCTGCTTTCAAGCAGGAGAAGGGATCGGAGACTTCAAACTAGCCGTCGCTGACGGGTCGGCAGACTGCTCGACGCGTCCCGCTTCGGCTGCTAGAATCGCCTGTTGATGGAGAAGCACTTCACCGTCACCGGCTTCGTCGTCCACGGCGACAAAACGTTGCTCCTCTGGCACCCGCTGATGCAGGGATGGGCGCCGCCCGGCGGACACATCGAGCCGAACGAGGACCCGCAGGAGGCGGTGCT
>JBGQNJ010000017.1:0-9517 GCA_041501065.1 Dehalococcoidia bacterium | reverse complement strand
CGACATCTCGTCGAAGATGTGCGCATCGACCAGTGCCTTCGCGACGGACAGCGACTCGACGAAGTGTCGCAGCTCGACGCGCTCTCTGGTGGCGATGGCGGTGACTCCGGCACGTCGTCCGATGGAAAGGAGCAGGACGGCGTAGCGGTCGAACAGGCGCAACTGCTCGGGGGTCAGGTCGAGGCCCAGATCGATGGCTCCGCGGGCAAGGACAGTGGGCACAATCGGTCTCCGAAGCAAGGTCGATTATAGCATGTACGCGAGGGCCATGCGGGTTGCGTTCGCCTCTGGCGAACGCAGGAACCACGCTGCTAGATCGAATCGACGCGTCATGTTGCGTCGAACTACCATCGACTCTTCGCGACGGCAGTGCGGCGTGCGCTGATCGCGCTCCCGTTGCGCTCCTCGCTTCGCTCGTCGCGCCTACTCCGTCGACGCCCGTTGATCCTGGCCTACCCTCGCCAATTTGACACCCTTCTGGAAGCCACCTAAAATCAGATTCCAGAGGAGGCCCACCATTCCCGACAACACACCAACCCTACGAGAAGCTGCGGAAATGTTCCTCGCCGGCCTGCCGCCTGACGAGCGGAAGGATGTCCAGGCGGAAGTCCACCGCTTCGTGCGCTGGTACGGCACCGAGCGACGCCTGTCCGAGCTCAACAGCCACGAAGTCTCCAAATACCCTGATAGCCTCGGCGTCACCCTCGCCGACGCCGCGCGCAAGCTCGAACCCGTCCGCTCCCTCCTCACCTTCGCCAAGAAGAAGGGCTTCACCGCCACGAATATGGCCGTCCAGATCCGGCCGCCCAAGCCGACGAAGGCGATAAAGACACCGCGACGACTCGTTATGCGCGTGCCCGAAGCCCTCACGCGCGAAGGCATCGCCGCCATGGAAGCCGAGCTGGAAGAGCTTCGTTCGCGCCGGCCGGTCCTCGCCGGCGAGCTGCAGCGCGCCATGTCCGACAAGGACTTCCGCGAGAACGCGCCCCTCGATGCCCTCCGCGACCAACAAGGTCACCTGGAGTCACGTATCCGCGACATCGAAGCCGCGCTTCACAACGCCGTCGTCGTCGAGAGGGCGAACGCCGCCATGACGGAGGTTGAGCTGGGGAGCACCGTCCATCTGCGCAACCTCAAGTCCGGCGCATCGCTGAAATACACCGTCGTCAGCCCGCGCGAGGTGAACGCCACCGAGGGCAAGATATCGATCGATTCGCCCATGGGTCGCGCGCTCGTCGCCAGGAGACAGGGCGAGGACGTGGACGTCTCGGCGCCCGCAGGTTCGCTCCGCTTCCGAATCGAGAAAATCGGGGCCTAGCCATCACTCCCCGGCAATGACGGCCCGAAGACCTGCCGCCCGTCGACGCCGGTTCTGGCTTTCTTTGGGGATATGTGATAGTATTCACATTCATTGAGGGAAGGGTGATGGGTCTGTCATCCGCCGCGTGTTTGGGAGAACGAGCATGACGACGAAGATCGAGCACGAGTTCATACCGGGTCTGGCGGGCGTTCCTGTCATCAAGTCCAAGATCAGCGACATCGACGGCCAGCGCGGCATCCTCAAGCTGCGCGGCTACACGATCCAGGACCTCGCCGAGCACAGCACCTTCGAAGAGACGGCGTACCTCGTGCTCAAGGGTGAGCTGCCGACGCGCAAGCAGCTCGAGGCCTTCAAGAACGAGCTTGCCGCCCATCGGGCCGTCGAACCGACGATCCTCGACCTCATCAAGCTCTTCCCTAAGACAGCCCACCCCATGTCCGCCCTCCAGACCGGCGTGGCCGCAATGGGCCTCTTCCACCCTCGCAACACCGACGACGAAGAGATGAACCATCAGGCGACGGTTCGCCTCATCGCCCAGGTCCCGACCATCCTCGCTGCCTTCCAGAACGTGCGCCAGGGCAAGGACCCCATTCCGCCGCTGGACGACCTCAGCCACTCGGCGAACTTCCTCTACATGATCAACGGCGAGCTTCCGGACCCGCTCGTCGAGAAGATCTTCGACGTCTGCCTGATCCTGCACATCGAGCACACCGTTAACGCCTCGACGTTCACGTCGATGGTCGCCTGCTCGACGCTCGCCGACCCCTACAGCACCGTCGCCGCCGCCATCGCCTCGCTGAGCGGCCCCCTGCACGGCGGCGCGAACGAGCGCGTGCTACGCATGCTCCAGGAGATCGGCTCCGTCGAGAACGCCAGGGCGGTGATGGAGGAGAAGATAGCCCGCAAGCAGGTCATTTTCGGCCTGGGCCATCGCGAGTACAAGACCATGGACCCGCGCGCCACCATTCTCAAGGGGCTGTGCACTCCCCTGTTCGAGAAGTTCGGCTGCACGCCCCTCTACGACATCGCCGTCGAAGTGGAGAAGGTAGCGATAGATATGCTCGGCCCGCGCGGCATCTGGCCGAACGTCGACTTCTACTCCGGCATCGTCTACGACATGATGGGGATCCCCGTCGACCTCTTCACGCCCGTTTTCGCGGTCTCCCGTGTCGCCGGCTGGGTGGCGCACTGGGCGGAACAGCTCAGCGACAACAAGATCTTCCGGCCGACACAGATCTACGAGGGAGCGGACACCCGCCCCTACGTGCCCCTCGGCGCTCGGAGCTAGCGGCATCGGAAACGAAAAGGAGGCGCGGAATGAGAAGGATCGCCGTCCTCAGTAACGAAGTCAAAGTGGCAAGCGTGTCAGCCGTCTGCTTCATGGCGCTGGTCGTCGTGCTCAAGAACGTCCTGCACGTGCCGGCGGAGCAGCTTTCGCGCGACATCATCGTATTCACAATCATCTACTCCGTCTTCTGGATGATCCCCTGGCTCAGCGCCCGGCGCGAGAAGAAGTCGTGGTTCGACGGGGCGCTGTTCTGGAGCCTGCTGATCGTCGCGATCACACTCGCGATCATCGCCGTGTATGCAGTGTGACCCACGCTTGATCGAAGCACGAGGCCGGCTGCCTCACAGGTTCAGGCCATTCTCCAGTCGCGCCATGCCCCCGTCCACCAGCTCGAAGACATCCGCCGAAGGGTCATCGGCCGTGGCGAGCCATGCGGCCATAATGGCCCCGATGACCGCTCCGGCGTAATTGCGCACGCCGAGATCGTCGGCCCGCCGTCCTGACCGCTCCGCAATCAGGCCGGTGAGCAATTGGATCGTCCCGGCGAGCTCGCTCATCCACGCCCCGCGCAACTCCGGAACGGAAAGGAACAGCGCTGCGCGCTCCCGCTGTTGCGTCAACTCTTCGGCAGACAAGCAGTCATACACGTCACGGAAGGCGGCGCGAAGGGCCTGGATCGGACTCAAGTCGGCGGGCTGCGCCTTGAAGGTCGCGATCATCACCGGGTCCAGCACGTCGTAGAGCACGACGTCTTCCTTCGTCGGGAAGTAGCGAAAGAACGTGCTCGGCGAGACCTCCGCCGCCTCGGCGATTTGCTCCACCGTCGTCGCAGTGTAGCCCTGCTCGCGAAAAAGCCGCAGCGCCTCCCGCTGGATCGCGGCGTGTGTCTTGATCTTCTTGCGCTCGCGCAGGCCCATCGCTGATCGATCACCTTCAGATGGCATCTTCGTCCTCCAATCCCGCTGGCGTAGCCTTCGTCTCGTCGGGTCGGACGATGCGACTGGGAAGCCACAGGAACGCGACCACTGCACTCGCGAGGATGAAGAAGGTCCCGACCTCCAGCCCTCGCGTCATGCCGTCGACGAACGCGTTCTTCGCTGCCGCGATGACGAGATCGCCTGTCTGACCGCCCATCGTGTTACCGACGGCTATGGCGGCTCCAACCGAGTCCTTCGTGGCGGCGAGCGCCTGCGGAGGCAATGCCCCCAGTGACGACTGGATCGACGAACGATAAGTGGAGGTGAGGATGCTTCCCAGCACGGCGACGCCAAAGGCCCCGCCGATCTGTCGCGTCGTGTCGTTCATGGCCGAGCCAACACCCGCCTTCGCCAGCGGGAGCGAGCCCATTATCGAGTTCGTCGCTGGGACCATCGCCAGGAAGAGGCCGACGGCGAGCGTGATCATCGCGATCAGTGAATGGGAGTAACCTGATTCAGTCGTGATTTTCGAGAAGAAGAACATGCCTCCGGCCGCTATCAGCATCCCCGCCGAGACCGGCAGCTTGTTGCCAAATCGTTCGGCCACTCTGGGTGAGATCGGCGCCATTATGAGCATCGTCAGGACCATCGGCAGAAGGCGGAATCCCGTCTGCAATGGTGAGTAGCCGAGGATGAACTGGAAGTACTGGGTCACGAAAAACAGCGATGACGAGAGGCCGAAGAAAGTCAGAGTCGTCGTCAGGTTCGCGGCTGAGAAGCTGGGATTGCGGAAGAAAGTGAGGTTCAGCACGGGATGGTCGCAGCGGACTTCCCAGGCTACGAAGGTGGCCAGCACGACTGCCGCGACGGCAAAGGAACTTATGATCTCGCCGGAGGCCCATCCCCGCGTCGGCACCTCGATAATCCCGAAGACCAATGCGACCAGGCCAACAATCGACAGCCCGGCGCCTAGAGGATCGAGGCGTGGTGCGCTTGGGTCCTTGCTGTTCGGGAGGATGCGCTGCCCAGCAATAAGCGCGACGACGACAATTGGGACGTTGATCAGGAACACTGAGCCCCAGGGAAAGTGCTCGAGAAGCCAGCCACCGAGTATCGGTCCGAGCGCAAGCCCGATGGCGGAGACGCCCGCCCAGACGCCGATGGCACGCGCGCGCTCCTCATGCGGGAAGGCATTCGTGAGGATGGAAAGGGTGGAGGGCAGCATCGCGGCGGCGCCGACGCCCATGAGGGCACGCATGAAGATCAGCATGTTCGACGACTGCGAGAAGGCCGAGAGTAATGAGCCGGCGCCGAAGACTACCAGGCCGATCTGGAGCAGCGAACGACGCCCGAACCGGTCGCCGAGGCTTCCCATTGTCAGGAGAAGCGCCGCGAAGAGCAAAATGTAGGAATCGACCATCCACTGAAGTTGAGTCTCCGATGCATGCAGGTCGCGGACCAGCGTCGGCAGGGCGACGTTCAGGATGAAGTTGTCCATTCCGACGATTACCACGCTCAGGCAGAGAACGCCGAGGATCCACCATCTTTGCTGGAAGCTTCTGCTGTGCACGTCTACGTCATTTCCCGCCATGATCGTCGTCACCTTTCGATATTCGCTAACTAATGAGAGTCTACGGCAAATGAGAGTTAATGGCAAGATATGTCACCGAGGCCTCTTAGTTGAGCGCTGCTGCCTTGACCGCCCTCATGGGAACACGCTAATCTCAGAACAGAGACAGGTTCGAAGACGAGAGGGATATGCCGGGCCTCCGCGTCGGCCTCGCCCAGATCAATGTCACCGTCGGCGACTTGAAGGGAAACGTCGCCAAGATACTGGCCTGCGTCGAAGAGGCGCGATCCTTGGCGGTCGACCTGCTCACCTTCCCCGAGCTTGCCGTCGCAGGCTATCCACCGGAAGACCTCCTCCTGCGCCCACAGTTCGTCCGCGACAACCTCGACGCCCTCGACAGCGTCGTCAAGGGGAGCGCCGGCATCACCCTCATCGTCGGCTTCGTCGACGCGGAAGAGGACATCTACGACGCGGCCGCCATCATCCACGATGGCCATCTCATCGACGTCTACCGCAAGCAGTTCCTGCCCAACTACGGTGTCTTCGACGAAGACCGGTACTTCGAGCCGGGCAATCGCTGCGCCGTCTACGAGATCGCGGGCGTCGGCGTGGGCGTCAACATCTGCGAGGACATCTGGTACCCGGAGGGACCGGCGCAGGCGCAGGCCTACAACGGCGCCCAGGTCCTCGTCAATATCAGCGCATCACCCTTCCAGGCCGAGAAGCGCTTCTTCCGCGAGCGGATGCTCTCCACCCGCGCCAGCGACGCTGCTGCGATGCTCTGCTACAACAACCTGGTCGGCGGCCAGGACGAGCTGGTGTTCGATGGCAACGGCATGATCGTCGACCCTGAGGGCGAGATCATCTGTCGCGCCCGCTCGTTCGAGGAAGACCTCCTCGTCTGCGACCTCAACATGGACAAGGTGATGCAGGCGCGACTGCACGCGCCACGGCGCCGCAAAGAGCGTCCTGCCTTCAGCGGCGCTATTCCGGAGAAGGTCCACGTCTCGTCGAAGCCCTTTGTCGCCGCCAAGCCGCCGCTGCCGCCGCACGACGTGACCCCGCTGGAGGGCGTCGCCGAAGTGTACGCCGGCCTGGTCGTCGGAGCGCGCGACTACGTTCGCAAGAACGGCTTCGCAAAGGTCGTAATCGGGCTCTCCGGTGGCGTCGACTCCAGCCTCGTCGCCGTCATTGCCGTCGACGCGCTGGGCGCGGAGAACGTGGTCGGCGTATCGATGCCGTCGCGCTTCTCCTCGCCGGGGAGCCGCAGCGACGCCCAGGCGATCGCCGAGAACCTGGGCATTCGCCTCATCACGATCCCCATCGAAGAGGCATTTACCGCCTATTTGGGCATGCTCTCCGAGCCGTTTGCCGGCACCGAGTTCGGCATCGCCGAGGAGAATCTGCAGACGCGGGTGCGCGGCAACATACTCATGGGGCTGTCCAACAAGTTCGGCTGGCTGGTGCTGGCGACCGGCAACAAGAGCGAGATGGCGACGGGCTATTCGACGCTCTACGGCGACATGGCAGGCGGCTTCGCGGTGATCAAGGACGTGCCGAAGACGCTGGTGTACAAGCTGGCAGAGTACCGCAACGCCCGCGACGGCAAGCCTGTGATCCCGCAGGCTGTGCTGGACAAAGAGCCCTCCGCCGAGCTGAAGCCGGGCCAGGCCGATACTGACACGCTGCCGCCCTACGAGGTGCTTGACCCCATCCTCCAGGCATACGTCGAGGAGGACAAGAGCCCGGCCGATCTCCTGGCCGCCGGTTTCGACGAAGAGACGATCAAACGCGTGATCACGATGGTCGACCGCAACGAGTACAAGCGACGGCAGGCGCCGCCCGGCGTCAAGATCACACCCCGCGCCTTCGGCCGCGACCGCCGTCTGCCCATCGCCAATCGGTACCGCGGCTGGTAGGCCGCGCCCGAATCATGCCGGATATGTCCGCGTCTCCGCTGACCCTCGCCCGCGCGCGCGTCATTACGCCCGAAGCAGAGATTGCCGACGGCACGGTCGTCATCGCGGAAGGTCATATCGTTCAGGCTGACGAGCGCCCGCCACCCGAGGGCGTCGAGACGCGCGACCTGCGCGGCCTCATCGTTGCGCCCGGCTTCATCGACCTGCACGTGCACGGCGGCGGCGGCTTCTCGCTCGTCGACGGCGACGCGGCGCAGCTTCGCGGCTACGCCCGCTGGGCCGCGTCGCGAGGCGTCACCGGTTTCCTCGTGACGCTCGTTCCGGATACACGACGGCGAACGCTCGATGTCATCGCTTCGACGGTTGCGGGATTCGACAGCGTGTTCGATGGAGCACGGCCGCTGGGCATCAACCTGGAAGGGCCGTTCCTGAACCCATTGCGTCGCGGTGCTCTCAAGAGCGGCGTCTTGCGCCCGGCTGACGTGGACGAGCTTCGCGAATACCTGCTTGCCGCGAGAGGTCTGCTGCGCTTGATGACGATTGCGCCGGAGCTGCCGGGCGCCGATTCCTTGCTCGCCGAAGCCCTGGACGCGGGCGTCGTCGTCGCCCTCGGCCACAGCGACGCGACGTATGAAGAGGCGCGACGCGCCTTCTCGCACGGCGTGGGGCACATCACGCACTGCTTCAACGCCATGCGACCCTTCCACCATCGCGACCCCGGCTGCGTAGGCGCCGCCCTGAGCTCGGCGGACGTGACGTGCGAGCTGATCGCCGATGGCGTGCACGTCCACCCGGCGGCGATGGAGATGCTGCTGCGGCTCAAGGGTGTGGAGGAGACCGTGCTCGTATCGGACGGGATAGCCCTCGCCGGCGTTGGCGACGGAACCTTCGAGCTACAGGCGGAGCGAGTGGAGGTGAAGGGCGGCGTTGCCCGTCGCGAAAATGGGACGCTTGCCGGCAGCACGGCGCCCCTCGATGAGATGGTGCGCAACGCGGCTGCGTGGCTGCCTGTCAGCGCGGCGGAGGCAATCAGGATGGCGACGCTCAATCCGGCGTCGATCATCGGGCTGGCGGGCCGGAAGGGGAAGGTTGCGCCCGGCTGCGACGCGGACCTCGTCGTGCTATCGGCGAGCTTTCAGGTTGAGATGACTTTCGTCGGCGGGAAGCTGGTCTACGAGCGCGCCGCGGCGGTCGAGCCCTAAGGGTCGTCCTTGTTCAGCCGGTCGACGTAGTCGACAACCTCCGACAGGCGGTCGACCACCAGATCCGGCTTCGAGTCGCCCGGGTCCTCCTGACGGTACTGGCGCGTAAGGACCGCCTTCATCCCCAGCACCTGCGCGCCCCGTATGTCCGCCCAGACGATGTCTCCGACGAACACCGTCTCTTTCGCTTCGACGCCCAGACGGCGCAGCGCCTCCTCGAAGATCGCCGGATGCGGCTTCTCCCAGCCGACCTCCGACGACACGACCAGCGTGTCGATGTACTGCATCAGCCCATGCTTCGCCAGGCTCTTTTCCAGCGCCTTGCTCGACTGGTACGTGTTGGAGACCGCGCCAACGGCCAGGCCGCGCTCCTTGAGGGCGCGCAGGACCTGCGGCGTCTCCGGATCGACGGTGTAGCGGATGCTGCGGAAGAGCGCGGCTTCGGCGATCCGGCCAAGGACCTCTGCCGAAACATCGAGCCCGAGTGTCTCGAAGCCCTCCCTGTATATCTCCGCCGTCGGCTTCTGCTCGAGCTTGCCGTGCAGCCACGCCTCCGTCTCGCGCCAGAACACGGCGGCGACGGCGTCGCGCAGCTTCTGCGCCGGCGGTATCGGCTCGCCGGTCTCCCCCGCCAGGCGTCGGCGCAGCGTCTCGTACGCCTGCGTCTCGCCGGAGTAATCGACGTCCCACAGCGTGTAGCCTAGGTCGAACAGGACGGCGCGGACCTTCATTCGTCATTCCTGAAGAAAAGCAAGATTCGACGGTTGCCAGTATCGCAGCATAACGTCGAATCGGCGGGCCGTTCAAGCGAATAGCCCGCCCGGCGTGGAGAACTCCCGCACGTGGTGGTAAGATAAGGAACGCGTGAGGGAGCGCACGACGACGTGAACGTCTACCTGCTCACCCTGCTGCTGGCGGCTGGAATCGCGCTGGCGACGGCGGTGGCCCTGGAAGTCTACTCTCACCGGATGCGCGTGCCCGGCGTCTTCCGCGTCGACCGCGGCGCTGGCGAGCGCCCCTGCTGGGGTGGCGTCGCCGTCTTCGTCGCCTTTGCCGTCACGCCGTTCGTCGCATCCGCGCTGTCGTCGAAGGCGTCGGAGTTCTTCTCGCCGAAGTCCGGCGACTTCCTGGGCTTCCTGGCCGCGGCCGCCCTTATCTTCGCCGTCGGCCTCGTCGACGACTGGAAGGCGCTGGGCTACAAGCCGAAGCTGGTAGTGCAGGTGGTCGCGGCATCCGCCGTCTACGCCGCCGGCTACAGCATCGACAAGGTGGCGCTACCTTGGGGGCCGCAGATCACCCT
>JBGQNJ010000016.1:0-9568 GCA_041501065.1 Dehalococcoidia bacterium | reverse complement strand
CATCTCGACCTGGAGGATGGCTCTCCTGCTCCGCTCGGCGACATTCCTGCTCCCACTCGCTTCTGCCCTGGCCCTGCTAATCGCTGCCTGCGGCGGCGGGAGCAAGCCCGACGCCAAGCCGACGCAGGTCCTGACGATTGTCACGCGGTCGCCGACGACGCCGGGCCCGGCGGACCTGACCGGGTTCGCCTTCCCGCTCGCCGGCGCCTGTCTTCCCAGCGGCGACCAGCTCATGCCCGGGGCGTCGCGCGAGTACCGGCAGGGCACGCACGAGGGCATCGACTTCTACGATTCGGACAACTGCACGCCGATCGGCGTCGGCACGGAGGTGCTGGCAGCGAAGGCCGGCAAGGTAATACGCGCCGACTGGAACTACACCCCGCTCACGCAGGCGGAGCTCGATGAGATAGGGAACCGGACGGCCACCCCGGGTCAGACCGACGAAGCCGCGCTCGACCGCTATCGTGGCCGGCAGGTGTGGATCGACCATGGCAACGGCGTCGTCACGCGTTATGCCCACCTGAGCCGCATCGCCGACGGCATCGGCGTGGGGGTATCCGTAAGGCAAGGCGAACTGATAGCATATGTCGGGAATTCCGGAACGCCCGAGTCGCTGACAGACCCGAACGCCGAGATGCACCTGCATTTCGAGCTTCGCGTGGGCGACGGGTATCTGGGTAAGGGACTGGCGGCGCCGGAGGTACGGTCGCTTTACGAAAAGGCCTTCGGCGTGAAAAGCTGACACGGCAGAGAGGCTGCTGATGACGGACGCGCTACTAACAATAAAGATCGGAATCAACCCCGAGCTCGGCCACCTGGGTGGTCTTCTTCTGACCTGGCATGGCATCTTCATCGCGCTGGGCATCGGCCTGGGCGTCTGGCTCGGCGTGTGGTTCGGGCGAAAAGCGGGCTTCACGGAAGATGATGCCTACACCATCGCCCTCGTGGGCGTGCCCGCGGGCATCATCGGCGCGCGGGTGCTCTTCGTACTGGAGAACTGGAGCGACTTCGCGGGCAGACGTCTGGACGCATTCCGCATCAACCAGGGGGGCATATCGCTCTACGGCGCGCTGATCGCTGCGGTCGCCGTTGCCCTAATATACGGCGCGTGGAAGAAGCTGCCGCTATTGCGCGGCCTCGACGCCGCCGCTTTCGGGATGATCCTGGGGCAGGGAATCGGACGCATCGGCTGTCTGATCGCCGGTGACATCATCGCGAAGTCGGCCTCGCTGCCGTTCGCCGTGCAGTACACCAACGTCAACAGCCCGAGCTTCGGCCTGCCGCCGATGCAGTTTGTCACGGCTTACGAGGTGCTCGGCGATTTCGTCATCCTCGGGCTGCTCGTCGCGCTGTGGAAGTTCAAGGTGTTCAAGCGCGCTGGCTTCCTGTTCTTCACTTACGCCGCGCTGTATTCGGCGATGCGGTTCGGGATCAGTTTCATGCGGCTGGACAAGGAAGTCGTGCTCGGCCTCCGAATGGCCCAGTTGCTGGCGCTGGGCGTAATCGCCGTATCCATTGTCGCGTTCGTCCTCATCCTCCTGCACGGAATCAGGTCGGCAAGGCGCGCCGCCCCCGTGGAGCCGGCTCTTCCCAGCTAAGAGTCAGCGGGCAGCACCAGCGAGCGAGAAGCGATAAGGGGCAGCCTGCCTGCCTGCCCATCTCTGGAGGGTAGGCACGCCCCACCGGCAATTGCTAGAGGGGGTTTCTGTTGCCCGGAGAAGCGAAAGCCCTGCTGGCAGCCGCTCTCTGGGCGATAGCGGGGATAGTCTTCGCCGCACAGACGCGACGGCTCGGCCCCCTCAGGCTGAACGTCATACGAAGCCTTTCCGCGACTGTCTTCATCTGTCTCCTCATCCCCTTTGCCGGCGCGGCGGGAGAGCTGCGCACCGTTTCGCTCGCGACGGTGATCGCGATGGTCGGCTCGGGCATCCTGGCGATCGGCCTCGGCGACAGCCTCTTCTTCGCCAGCCTGCCGGTGCTGGGGGCGTCGCTGGCGGTGCCCGTGTCGAGCAGCGTCTACCCGTTGCTGACGTTCCTGGTCGCGTCGGTCTGGCTCGGCGAGACCGTGACGTGGGGCGTCCTCGGCGGAAGCCTGCTCATCATGGTCGGCATCTTCCTGCTGCTGTGGCGCGCGATGCCGGTAGTGTCGCCGTCCGTCGATGGCGGGAGGCGTAGCCGGTTCGACTGGCGGGGCGCCGTCCTGCTCCTGATGATCGCGACGGTGTTCTGGACTCTGTCGACGACATGGCTGCGGGCGGGTTCGGGCGACCTGGGGCCCGTATCGGCGGGGGCATTGCGCGCCGGCGGCACAACGCTGTTCCTGCTGCCTGCGACCTTGGGTATGCGTCGGGAATCGTCGACGCCGCGTTTCGCCTGGGGCAGCGTGGCGTGGGTGGCGGCAGCGGGCATCCTGGCGGTAGGTATCGGCAGCCTCTTCTACATCGCGGCGGTGCAGGAGGCCGGCGCCGGCAGGACCGCGATCCTTACCTCTACGATGCCGCTGTTCACCCTGCCGATGGCGGTGCTCTTTCTGCGGGAGCGGGTGACGCCGCGCATCGTCGCTGGGACGATTATCGGCATCGCCGGCATATGGCTTATCGTATAGCCGGGGGTGCCTACCCGCGGCGCCCAAGTCGTCGTACGTCCATAGTCGCCAGCATCGTGCGCTAGACAGGGGGCGGGATTGCCAGGGGAAGCGAAGGCGCTGCTTGCGGCGTTTATCTGGGGCGTGACCGGTGTCATCCTCGCCTTCCTGACGCGGCGCATCGGCACGCTCTCGGTCAACGCCACGCGCGCCGTCTGTGGTGCGGTCTTCCTGCTCGTCGTCGTCGTTCCCAGCGCCGCAGGGGGCCAACTCAAGGAGATGTCCGCGGCCACGGCGATTTCGATGACGGGCTCGGGGATCGTCGCCTTCGCGATCGGCGACAGCTTCTACCTTCTTGCCCTGCGCAGCCTGGGAGCGAGCATTGCCGTCCCCATTGCGGAGAGCGCCTATCCGCTGTTCACCTTCCTTTTCGCCTGGCTGTGGCTTGACGAGACGTTTTCCAGGGGCCTGTTGCTGGGGAGCGCGCTCGTCGTTGCGGGCATCATCCTCCTGACGAGCCGGGGCGGCGCCCCCGCGACCAGCGAGGTGGGCGGCGGTGTTGTCGCCGAGGGCCGCCTGGCTCCCGGGCAGCGCCGCGGCTGGCGAACGGGATTGCCTGTCGTCCTGAGCGCGTCCTTGTTCTGGGCGCTTTCGACCGTCTGGCTGCGAGCGGGTTCGGGCAGCCTGGGCCCGGAAGCCGCCAGCATCATGCGCATCGTGCCGGTCGCCATCATCCTGCTGGCCGCGGCGTATGGCTCGCCGGCGGGCCTGCAGATGCGTCGCTACGGGCCGGCCGACTTGGCGGGCGTCGCCATCGTCGGCGTCTTCGGGCTTGGCGTCGCCAGCCTGCTCTACGTCTCGGCGATCCAGGACGTGGGCGCCAGCCGGACTGCGATCCTGACTGCGACCGTGCCACTGTTCACTCTGCCCCTGGCCGTCGTCTTCCTCAAAGAGCGCGTAACGCCTAGAGTAGTGGCCGGAACCCTGGTTTGCACCGTCGGGATCTGGCTTATCATATAGCTGAAGCGAAGCTGCCCGGTCGGAGAGGGCGACGATGACAGCAAGGCGCCCACGCATCGGCCTCGCGCTGGGGGCCGGCGGCACGAAGGGCTCCGCGCACGCCGGCATACTGAAGGTGCTCGATGAGGCGGGAATCCCCATCGACCTGATTGCCGGGTCGAGCATCGGCGCGGCCTACGCGGCATCGTATGCGGCCGGCACGACGGGTCGCGAGATGGTAGAGGACGTCTTGCGGATCCGCCCGCAAGATATCCTCGCTTTCTTCCGGCACCGTCTCAAGCTGACGCCGGACAACGCCCTCGGCCGCATGCTCTGCGAGCGCGTCGACGGGCTCCACTTCGACGATCTGCGGCTGCCCCTGACCATCGTCGCCTCGGACCTCTTTCAGCGACGGCCGGTGGTCATCCGCAGGGGATCGGTGTTAAAGGCGGTTGAGGCGAGCATCGCCGTGCCGCTGATGGCTTCGCCGGTGCGCATCAACGGGCGCTACGTGGTCGACGGCGGGTTCTGGGAGCAGGCGCCGGTGCGGGTGGCGGCCGGTATGGGCGCGGAGAAGGTTATCGAAGTCATCCTCGGCGACTCGATAGCGATGCCGCGACGGTTCTGGCCGCTTGCGAGGCGCCTGGTGCGACTGCTCGACGGCCCGATACGCCGCTCCGGCCCCAGCCCGGCGGCGTCGGCGCTGTTCCTGCTGTACACACTGACCTACGTCCCCGCGCGCTCCCAGGCGGACGTGAGCATCCGTCCGGATGTCGTCAAGATAAGCGCCAACTCGCCGTTTCACCTGGCCGAAGCCATGAGGCGCGGCGAGGAGGCGGCACGCGCGGCCCTTCCCGATATCGAGGCTCTGCTGGGATAGCCTACTTCAGTAGTCCGTCAGAGGAACGAAGGCGAGGGCCGGCTAGGCGACCTTCCGGCTCGGCTTTCGCGATGCCGCGAGCGTCTCGAGGAAAGCCTGGACGACTCCGGGGTCGAACTGCGTGCCGGCGCCCTTGCGCAGCTCCTCCATCGCTATGGCTTCCGATAGCGCCTTGCGATACGGCCTGTCCAACGTCATCGCGGAGTACGCGTCGATGACGGCGAGGATGCGTCCCAACAGCGGTATGTCGTCGCCCTTGAGGCCGCGCGGGTAGCCCTCGCCGTCGAAGCGCTCGTGGTGGGTGGCGACGGGCTCAATGGCGTCGGAGATCTGGGCGATCCCCTTGACGATCATCTCGCCGAAGCGGACGTGCTGCTGCATGACCTCCCACTCGCTGCTGTCGAGGGGTCCGGGCTTGAGGAGCGTCTGATCGGGGATGGCGATCTTGCCGACGTCGTGGAGGAGGGCCGCCTTGCGCAGCGACTCCGTGGCTTCCGGCGTGAGGTGTAGACGATCGGCAATTAGGTCGACATAGCGGACGTTGTCCTCGCAGTGTCGCTTGGTGTAGGGGTCCTTGTGGGCAATGGCGTTGAGCAGTCCCTGAAGGAGGCCGAAACCGAGGCTTTGCGAAGTGACCAGCTCGATTTCCGGCGCATTGACCGGAAGGGCGCGCTTGCCGCCGAGACGTTTTGCTTCGTACAGAGCGGCATCGGCGAGCATCAGCAGTTGCTCTTTGTCGATGCTGTCATGCGGGTAGGAGGCAAACCCGATGCTTATTGCAAGCGGGACAGAGCGCTCAACGCTCTCCACGCAGAACGGCGTTTCGGCGAGCATCGACATTATGCGCTGTCCGGCTTCTTCCGCCTGTTCGCGGGTCGAATCGGGCAAGATTGCCATGAACTCGTCGCCGCCGTAACGGCCGAGGATGTCGGAGGCGCGCAGCGTCTCGCGCAGCTTCTGGCCGATGAACCGCAGCGCCTCGTCTCCCTGGAGGTGGCCGTAGGTGTCGTTGATGTCCTTGAACTTGTCCACGTCCATCATCAGCACTGCGAAGATCGCATTGCTCCGCGAGGCCCGCGCGAACTCCTCTTCCAACCGCTGGTAGATGTGGCGGTGGTTGAAGAGACCGGTGAGATGGTCGGTTATGGCCTGCTCCTGCAGTTGCTCGTGGAGGCGCGCGTTCTCGATGACGACGGCGGCCTGCTTGGCGATAGCGGCCAGCGTGTCGATCTCCTCCCTGGGGAAGAGAACAGCCTGGCGGAAGGAGTCAACCGTCATCAGGCCGATGGTCTTGTCCTTGATCCGCAGCGGGTAGTGGACAAGCGATTTGACCTGGAAAGCCTCGAGCCACCACTTTGGTATGAGCGGGGACGACGCGGCGTCCTCGATGACAACGGGCTGTTCGAGCTTCGTCACAGCTCCGTAGAACTGGCGCAGGTCCGGCGAGGACGCCCTCGCTCCAGCGAGAGCTTGAGCATTGCGGAAGCGCTCCCACGCCTCGGGATCTTCGACACCCAGAGACATCATGGGCATTAGACGCCCGTCCTGGCCGAGCACGAATATGCTGCAGCGGTCGGCGACGCTAATATCTACCGCTGTCTGGCAGATCTTTACCAGCACTTTGTTCAAGCCGAGGTTGGAGGCTGCTGTCGTCAGCACGCCAACAAGGGCTTCGGCGCGCTGATGCTGCTGTTGCTCTCGCTCGTAGACGCGGGCGTTCTCGATGATCACCCCAGCCTGCTTGGCGATGGCAGCCAGGGTATTGATTTCTTCCTTGGGAAAATGCACCGGACGGCGGAAGGAGTCCACGGTCATCATGCCGATGGTCCTGTCCTTGACGCGCAGCGGGTACTCGACGATGGACTTGATGCCAAAGGTCTCGACCCACCATTTTTCGAGCAACGGAGACGAAGGCGCGTCATCGGCGACGATCGGCTCCTCCATGGTCGTCACGGTCTGGAATAGCCGCCTCGATTCCGGAGCAGATTCGAAGCCCGGTCGCGGGTTGCGGAACTTCTCCCACAGTTCGGGATCGTCGGCGCCGAGAGACATGACCGGTTCCAGATGTGTGCCATCCTCCGCCATCAGGAAGATGCTGACCCGGTCGGCCACGCTGATGTCAACGACTGACTGGCACAACTGCGCAAGCACCTTCTTGAAGCTCAGCGTTGATGCCGCGGCCGTCAGCACGTTTACCAGGGCCTCAGCGCGCTGCCGCTGCTCCTGCTGCTGTTCGTAGAGGCGGGCGTTTTCGATGAGGACCGCCGCCTGCCCGGCGATAGTGGACAGCGTGTCGATTTCCTCGCGCGAGAACATCCGTCGTTCCTCGAGCGCGACCACGTTCATGAAGCCGATCATCTTGCCCTTGGCCCTGAGAGGGTAGTAAGCGACGGACTTGATGCCGAAGGTCTCTACCCACCAGTTGCTGGCGCCTCCTGGAGGCGCCGCGTCCTCGATGATGTAGGGCGTTCGCCGCCTGGCCAGCATGCGATCGAAGCGTTGGGTGTCGACGCTGGCCCGGACCTCCGGCGGTGGGTTCCGGAGCCTCTTCAGTTCTTCCGAGCCGCCGCGGCCCAGTGCGGTGATCGGAGCGAAAGTCCGGCTGTCTTCTCTGTGCAGGAAGATAGAGACCGCGTCCCCGACCGTCTGCTCGAGCGCTGCTTCGCAAACCTTGGCGCACACTTGGCGGAGGCTGAGAGTGGAAGAGGCCGCCGTCAGTACTTTCGCCAGCTTTTCGCTGCGTCCCCGCTGGCGCTGCTCCCTCTCGTAGAGGCGGGCGTTCTCTATGATGACCGCCACCTGCCTGGCGACGGCGGCGAGGGTGTCGATCTCTTCCTTGGGAAAACGTACCTGATCGCTATCGACGTCAACGGTCATGGCCCCGATGGTCTTGCCTTTGACCTTCAGGGGATAAGCAACCAGGGACCTGGTGCCGAATTCCTCTGTCCACCACTTGCCGATGAACGCTGAGGAGCGGGTATCCTCGATAACCAGAGGTTGGCTTCGTCGCGTCATCGTGCGGAAGAAACGGAGTGACTCCGGGCTACTGGTGGCCGTTGGAGGCGCATTGAGGAATTTCCGCAGGGTCCCCCGCTGCCGCCGGCCGGCCGCCATCACCGGCACCGAGCCGCCCGTGGCCTTGTCAATAAGGAAGATGCTGACGCCGTCGCCGACCGTGAGCGTGAGTGTCGCCTCACACACCTTCGATAGGACTTCGCTCAGGCTAAGCGTCGAAGTAGCCGCAGCCATCATGGTTGTGAGCGTTTCGCTGCGTTGCCGCTGGCGCTGTTCGCGTTCATAGAGGCGGGCGTTCTCGATGAGGACGGCCGCCTGCCTGGCGATGGCCGCCAGGGTGGCAACCTCCTCGTCGGGAAAAGAGACGAAGTCGCTGTAGGTGTAGACGGCCATCAGGCCCACGGCTTTTCCGCGGTAGGCGAGAGGAAAAGCGGCGAGCGACTTAATATCGAACCGCTCCAGCCACTTCTGCGGTACCAGTCCGGGACCGGTTACGCGCTCTTCGATTCTGGGCTTCGTGTTCCCGTCGGCAAGGGCAACGAGAAGGTCGGACCTCATGAGATCATTCACCGATGGCCCCGCGCTGGCATCCCAACGCATAGGATACTTCCCGCCGAGGGCCAGCACGGCTTCAATCGAACGCCCATCCTCGCTCAGGACGAATATAGTGCAGCGCTCGGCGACGCTGAGCCTGAGCACCGAGCGGCAGAGCTTTGTCAGTACGGTCTTCAGGCTGAGCCCGGGCTTCGGCGCGCTGACCGCGCTGAGAAGGGCGGTGGAACGGCGCCGTTCCTGGCTTTCTGTCTCGTATAGGGCCGCCGTCTCGATCGCGATGGATGCGTAGCTGGCGAAGAGAGTCGCGAGTTGTATGTCTTCCCGCGAGAGCTTTCGCTTCTTCTTGTAGCCCACGCCCAGGCAGCCGATGACGGTCTTCCCAATCCGCAGCGGCACGATCATCACACCGTACAGAGAAAGGCCCGGCGCCAGGTCTTCGGGTAGGTTGCCGTCCATGGAGATATAGGGGCGCTGCGTCCGGAGCACTACTCCAAACGCGCCCTCGTCGAAGGGCCTCCGCCAGCGGGCAGCCACGCGCTCAGGTAGACCGACGTGGCTGTTGATCCTCAGGTACCCTTCTTCGTCCACCAGCGATATGGCGGCTATGTCGGCCTTGAGGATGCTGCAGGCGAGCCGCGCGGTGGTATTCAGCGTTTCCTGCGGGTCCACGGGCCGGCGAGAATGGCGCAGGCTCGCAGTTGGCCGTGGGACAGCCTGAGAAGCCGGCGCTCGCGTTGCCACCGTTGATTTGCTGGGCGTGGTCATATCTAAAGCTATTATCGGTAGCGGGCTGCTGAGACTGAGGTGCCGCAGGTGAGAAAACGCGAGGGAATAGCGCCCTAATGCGCTAGGCGGAGACCTTCTTCGGAGAAAGTCCCCTTCTCAGGGTGGCGCCGGATGCCGGAATGGCGCGGTTGCCGCCGAGACGCTTTGCCGCATACAGCGCCGCGTCGGCGAACATCACGAGTTCATCTTTCGCGTGGCTGTCCTGAGGGTAGCAGGCTATGCCGATGCTCATCGAGAGAGCGACGGACCGCTCCGGGTCATCCGGCGAGAACGGCGTCCCGGCGAGCATCGACATGATCCGCTGTCCGGCCTCTTCTGCCTCCTCGCGGGTCGCGTCCGGTAGGATGGCGAGGAACTCGTCACCGCCGTAACGACCGACGATATCGGCCGCGCGCAGCGTCTGCCGCAGATTCTGCGCGATGAACCTGAGCGCCTCGTCTCCCTGGACGTGGCCGTAAGTGTCGTTGAACTCCTTGAACTTGTCCACGTCCATCATCATGACGGCGAAGCGGGACTTGCGTCGCGCTGAGCGGGCGAGCTCCTCATCGAGACGCTCGTGAACGTGGCGGTGGTTGAACAGGCCGGTGATGTAGTCTGTTATTGCCTGCTCCTGCAGTTGCTCGTGGAGACGCGCGTTCTCGATGACGACGGCGGCCTGCTTGGCGATGGCGGCGAGGGTGTCGACTTCCTCCTTGGGGAAATGCACCGGCTCACGGAAGGCGTCGACTGACATGAGACCGATCGTCCTG
>JBGQNJ010000015.1:0-9634 GCA_041501065.1 Dehalococcoidia bacterium | reverse complement strand
GCCTCGACGCCGCATCGATTTCCCGAGCTATGGCCTGATGCTACCAGTTCTCCGCGAGGAGCTCAAAGTGGGCGCGGACATGCTTGCAGGCGGGACATAGCTCCGGCGGCTCGGTGCCGGTGTGGACATAACCGCAGTTGCGGCACCTCCACTTCACCGGCTCGTCCTTCTTGAACACCTTTCCTTCGCGCACGTTCGCCAGGAGCGCGAGGTAGCGCTTCTCGTGCTGGCGCTCGGCGACGGCGATGGCGCGGAACGTCTTCGCGATCTCGGCGAAGCCTTCGTCGAGCGCCGCCTTCGAGAAGTTGGGGTACATTTCTGTGTACTCGTATCGCTCACCGGCGGCGGCCTCTTCCAGGTTGACCGCCGTGTCGCCGATGACGCCGGCGGGGAACGGCCACTTGATCTCGACGGCGCCACCTTCAAGGTACTTGAAGAACTGCTTCGCGTGCTCTCGCTCGTTGTCCGCCGTCTCGAGAAAGATGTCCGATATCTGCTCGAACCCTTCCTTGCGCGCCTGCGAGGCGAAGTACGTATAGCGGTTCCGTGCCTGCGATTCCCCGGCGAAGGCCGTCAAGAGGTTTCGCTCCGTGTTCGAGCCCTTGAGCTCCATGGCTGTCTCCTTCAGGAATGGCGGGGCTTTCCAGCGCCCGCGAATGCGACGCTTCTCTCCATTGTACGTGACGAGCGGTGGTCTGTGTAGATGTTGCGTCCACGTACACGGACGCTACGCGAGGGACCGATCAGTCGCCGGTCAGGTACTCGCCGTACTGGACAAGGCGGCTAAGCACCCTGGCCGCCCTCTCCGGCGATGGGTAGACGAAGACATCGCGCTCCTTGAGCTTCAGGACCGCGGGCGCGTTTTCGCCGCCCGGGCTGTGGGCGAGGATCAGCGGCTTCCCGTATCGCCACATGCGCTCTAGGAGGCCGTCGACGAGCCCTTTCTCCGCCTCGACCATGAAGCTCACCTGGCGGCGGATATCTTCCATTCCCGGCAGATCGAGGCCGTCGAGGTCGACATCGCCGGGGTAGCCGACGCAGGACACGCCGAGGACGGCATCGATGTTCTCCGCCTTGAGGAGCGTTCCCAGGCAGAAGTAGGACATATCGTTCGTGCCGACCATGTCGACGGGATTGGCATGCGACCAGCGCTCCGGCAGGCGGCTGCTGAGCGTCTCCAGAGTCTCCGGCAATAGCGGCGGCACCTCCAGGCCGAGTTTCACGCAGGCGTCGGTGGCGACGACGCCGAAACCGCCGCCGCCCGTCAGTATGCCGACGCGGCGTCCCTTCGGCCGGGGCTGGCCGATGAGCGCTATCGCCACGTCGAACATCTCGTCGACCTCGTCGACGCGAATGACGCCGCACTGGCGGAGCGCGGCGTCGTAGACGGCGTCCTCGCCGGAGAGCGCGGCGGTGTGCGACCACGCCGCCTTGGCACCCTCGGTGGTGCGCCCGACCTTGATGAGGACGATCGGCTTGCGTCTCGTCACGTCGCGCGCCAGGGTGAAGAAGCGCCGTGGCTCGCGCAGACCTTCGACGTAGCCGGTGATGACCTTAGTCTCGTCATCGTCGGCGAGGTACTCGATATAATCCTCGAAATGAAGGTCGGCCTCGTTGCCGGTGCTCACGAACTTGCTGAAGCCGACGCCCATCTGGTCGCCGCGGCGCAGCATGTAGCCACCGAAGTTGCCGCTCTGCGAGACGCACGCTATGGACCCGCTGCGAATTCCTTCGGCGGCACCGAATGTGTAGAGGTCCGTCGAGGTGCTGAAGTGACCCATGCAGTTGGGCCCGACGAATCGGATGCCGGCGTCGCGGGCTATCGCCAGCACCTCGTCCTCCAGCCGCTTGCCTTCGTTGCCGGTCTCGCCGAAGCCGGCGGTGATTATGACGGCGCCCCTCACGCCCTTGCGCGCGCACTCCCGCATCACCTGCGGCACGGCCGGCGGCGGTACGGCGATGACGACGAGGTCGACGGGGCCGGGGATCGCCTCGATGTCGGGATAGGCCTTGACGCCGAGCACCTCGGCGGCCTGCCGGTTGACAGGGTAGAGCTGTCTGGCGGCGTGCGAGAGGAGGAGGCGGCTGAAGACGCCGAATCCCCACTTGCCGGGCACGCTCGACGCGCCGACGACGGCCACGGAACGGGGGTCGAATACGCTGTCGAGCTGTCGCACGAGGCCGGCGTGCTCAGGAGGTGGCATATGCCCGATTATAGGGGATTGTGGCTATGAGGGGGACATTCTGGTGCCGAGGGGCGGAATTGAACCGCCGACACCTTGATTTTCAGTCAAGTGCTCTACCGACTGAGCTACCTCGGCACCGTTGGGCTATGAGAGGCGACGATTGCGGGCAGCACGGCACGTCCCGGCCCGCTTCTCGCCGGAGTCTATTCAAGCATGCGCCAGGGTACCTGTCAACGCCGGCACCAGCAGCCGAGCTACAGGCTGCCTCCTATGCCGTCAGGATCCGAGCCTGCAGAGGATCAAGGCCCGTCTTTACGAATTCGGTGAAGGAAGGATAGAGGTGACTATCGAGAAGCGAAGCTAGCTTTGCTCTGAACTGAGGAACTGCGTACAGGTTCTGCACCACCTCGGGCTGATGCTCCGAAGGTATCACAATTACGAGGAGGCGCACTTTACTGACCTTTTCCGCCAGTAGATTCAGCACATCTTGATCGCGGGCGCCGAAACCGATGACGAGGAAGTTCCCGCAATCCTCCAGAAACGACTTGACCGCCTCTTCATGAGAAGGGGGGCAAACAAAGCCGTATGTGCTCTTGCCGCTCGCAGGGAGCGCCATAGCGGGGTAGTGCATGACTTCGCGACGCATTCGAAACGGGCCCAAACCGACAGCTATACTCCCGGTATCCGCCTTCGGCAGCTCGAACTCCCTCGCAGCTGGTAGCATGTCGTTATGTTGGAACGCCTCCGGCCACGGATAGCCCCAATCCACCGAACCGTGTGCCTTCATGAGAAGCCAATTTTCACTTGACACGTAGCATTGCACGGATTTGAACTGGGGCTGTTCCCTCAGGCTGTTCGTCAGTGCTTGGTCCAGCAAAGTATCGTAATTCACGGTAATGAACGCGGTGCAGATACCCGCGCAAACCGTGCGATTGACCAGGTCAGAGTAGTTGAAGGGCTGACTCGTGTACAGTGTGCTCGCTTTGTGAAAGAATTCTTGGAGCGCAATGGGCACGAATCCTATTTGATGACGCAGGTTGCCATCTCTGCTGTCTAGCCGATGTTGCAGGCTCTCTTCGAATGAGATCCTGGGATTGCCTGCGATCTCATTGCGAATTGTACTCATAACACTGGCCGCCTCAGGGTGAGCCGCCAGGACCTCATCGAATTCGCCGCCAGAGAACATGTCTTCGACCAGAGGGGGCTGCCACCTGCCTCGGCTTACGTTCCGTATTTTCGTTCCTATCTGTCTTTGATACGTGATACGTTCTTTCCACATACTGCTGTGAGGACAGACGTCGTGCGACGCTCCGGCTCCCAGTATGATTGCCAGCTTAGGTACCGCCATCAGCCGTCTACTGCTTCAGCTCAGTCCCGAGAGGCGGGCCCGGCTGTTCAGTGGCGCCCGGCGGCGGCGTCGGCACGGTGCAGTCCGTGGTGCCCTCGAAGTCGATGGGGTCGCCGAAAGGTTCCCATCGGAAAGTTGGAGGGTCCGTAGACCGGTCGACGACTGCCTTCGCCAGGACCTCGGCATCCACAAGGCGATGGTCCGTCGGGCTGGTGCTAGCGGGCACCAGACAGGTGTCGCACATGTACTCGCAGAGCGATTCCACGGTATTCAGAAAGGCTTCACGGGTCAGATTGGGGCCGGTCTGCTTGAGGTAGCCCACAATACCCTGGGCGATGACGTAGCCCCCCAGTGAGGTGTTGTCGAACACCACGTCCGGCGCGTACTTGGCCAGGATCTCCTTCTTCTCGGCGATCGCCGGGTTGTCCAGTTCGTATGACTGGACGCCGATCACAGCGGTTACGGCGCCCTCGATGTTGTCGTAGCCGGCAAGCCTGGCGACGACCTCAAGCGCGTTTGCGCTGTTGATCATGAAGGGCACGTCCCAACTCAGAGTCTCACGAGCGGTCTTCATCATGTTCGCGCCCACGACCGGTGTACCCCAGAACGCCAGGATATCGACGCCATCGCCCTTTAGGCGCTGGACCTGGGCCGTGACGTCCGTTTGCGTTGCGTCGTAGTACTCCACGGTGACGTTCACGTCGGCGTTGAGTTCCTTGAGTCCCTCCCTCATACCCGTCTCACCCTCTTTGCCGTAGTCGTCGTTCTGGGCGAGGATCCCGAGCTTCTTGCCGTCAAAATTCTCGAATACGTACTTCGCGAATACACGGCCCTCGGTGGTGTAGTCCATGAGGGAGGTAAAGCGGTTTCTCGCGACGGGTACTGTCCACTTGCTGTTCCCTGTGAGGATGTATATGTCGGGGATTCCCCGCTCTTCCAGATACTTGTAGACGGCGGTATGGGCCTCCGTGCCCAGGCTCCCTTCGAGGAGGAAGATCTTGTCCTGCTCCACGAGCTTGCGGATGACTTCGGACGCTACGGGACCTGAGTACTGGCTGTCGCCGACAAAGAGCTTTATCTTCCTGCCGTAGATACCACCCTGGTCGTTTATGTAGTCGAAGTAGGCCTGCATGCTCTTACTGAGGGAGATCCCCCAGGCTGCCGCAGGGTTTCCGCTAATAGGCAGGAGGGTGCCGATCCTGATCTCCGTGTCGGTGACGCCTGTCGTGTCGCCGGGCGACGCGCCCTGACCGCCGCCGGCCTCCTCTTTGCTCGACCCGCAGGCGCTCACGAACACCGCGGATACTGTCAGGGCTGTTGCGAGAAGGAAGGTTACGCGCCTGAGTTGTGCTCTCATCACATCCCCCTTTCGGCGGTTGAACCGGGCAGCGGTGGCCCAGTCGAATCGGGGAACGGACCGGATTCGCTGGAGCGCGGAAATCGGACCGGCCGCCGGATACAAGAATCGTACAACCGCGGCAGCTACGGTCAAGACGTGAATCTGGAGACGTGCTTCCTCCGAGGGAAAGAAGGGTCGACAGTCCGGTCGACGTCGGAGCCGGGACGAAGGGTGAGCCAGCGCAGCCCTGCTACGGGCCGATCGTGTCCCAGATGGCGGTTCCCAGCAGGGCGCCGCCGTCGATCAGGATCTCCGCACCCGTAGTGTAGCTCGAAGCATCGGACGCGAGGTAGACCGCCGCGCCGACGATCTCATCGACGTCGCCGATGCGACCCATGGGCGTGAGCTTCGCCATCGCCTCCTTCTGGCTCTTCGCCTCTTCGGGCGGCAGGTGGAACCAGTGGGAGTCGAGCATCTTCGTCGTGATTGCGCCGGGGGCAATCGTATTCACCTGGACGTTGAAGGGGGCCAGCTCCATTGCGAAGGACTTCGTTATCATGCGCACGCCCGCCTTGGAGACACTGTACACGCTCACCCATGGCTCCGGCTTGAAGCCATCGATGGATGCGATGTTGATGATCTTGCCGCTGCGCTGCTCCTTCATGAGCCTGGCGACGGCCTGGCTGGTGAAGTAGAGGCCCTTCAGGTTGAGGTTCATGATGGTTTCCCAGAGGCGTTCGTCGGAGTCGAGGACACTGCCCATAGCGGGGCTGGTGCCGGCGTTGTTGACGAGGACATCGATCCGCCCGAAGGCGTTCTTGACGGTGTCGACCATCTTGCCGATCTCTTCGGTCTTGCCGAGGTGCGACTGCACGACGAGTGATTCGCCGCCGAAGGCAGCGATCTCCGCGGCCGTCGCCTCCAGGTCGTTCACCTTCCGACTGGTCAGCGCCACCTTCGCGCCGGCCCTCGCGAAGCCGACGGCGATGGCCTTCCCAATGCCGCGGCTGGCGCCGGTGACCACGGCGTTCTTACCTTGAAGCGAAAACGTTGACAACTCGAACATCTACTTGCTCCTCTGAACTACGTCTCACGACGTCGAAAGTGGCAGGCCTTGCAGGAACTCGATGAGCTCTTGGTTCACCTCAGCGGGCCGCTCCTGCTGTGTCCAGTGGCCGCAGCCGGGCACCACAACCGTCTTCCGCAGGTTCGGCACCTGGGTCTTCATTGCGTCCGTTCTCATAAACCCGAGCACCGGGTCGCGCTCTCCCACGACGAACAGGGCCGGCTGCTGCACAACCGCGCCGGCCAGGTGCGGCAGGTCCTCCCAGTCGCGGTCCATGTTCCGGTAGCGGTTCAGGCCGCCGCGAAAGCCGGTACGCTGGAACTCCGAAACATAGTAGTCGAGGTCCGCCTCTGAAAGCCAAGGCGGTAGCCGTTCGGGCTCCGGCGCGTCGTCGAACAGCCTCGCGTCTTTTGGCTTCCGCGCAACAGCGGCGCCCTCCGGCGCATCGCCGGACCAATCGTAGAGAATCGTGCGCATGGACTTCCGGACGTCCGCTTCCAACTCCGACTCCGCACGCCCCGGTTCCTGGAAGTAGAGAATGTAGAAGAACCTGTCGGCGAAGGCGCGCTTCAGCGCCTGCAGCGGCGGCGAGCTTGCGCGCGGCGTGTACGGCACGCTGAGAGCGACGACGGCGGAGAAGCGCTCCGGGTACATCAGGGCGCAGTGCCAGGCTATCGGCGCGCCCCAATCGTGGCCGGCGACGACCGCCGTTTCGACGCCGAGGGCGTCGAGGATGCCGGCTGCGTCGGCCGTCATGTTGCGCATCGAATACGCCTCGACCGGCTGAGGGGCATCGGTGCGGCCGTAGCCCCTGAGGTCGGGCGCGACCGCGTGGAAGCCGGCTGCGGCCAGCGAAGGAAGCTGGTGTCGCCACGAGTACCACAGCTCGGGGAAGCCGTGCAGCAGCAGGACGAGCGGACCGCTGCCCTGCTCCGCGATATGAACGTCTATGCCGTTTGCCGCGACGGTGCGGTGGGTGACCTCAGGCATGCGGCGAGCCTTCCGGCGGCACCGTCGCTAGCCTCCAAGCGTCCTAACGTGCTTCGCTTTCGCGAGGAACTCGGCCATGTTCTGGTTGATCACCAGCTTGTTGAACTTGCCGACGCTGGTCTTCGGGATGTCGTTGGTGATGAGGACGTAGTCCGGCAGCATCCACTTCGTGATCTTGCCCTTGTCGACACCTTCGGTCTGCAGGTGCTTGATCACGTCCTCCTCGGTCTCGACGGAGCCCTGCACCAGGCTGATGAGCGCCATCGGCCGCTGGCCCCACTTGTCATCCGGCACGCCGACAACCGCGGCCTCGAGGATGAAGTCGGCGGAGGCGGCGATGTTCTCCAGGAGCACCGTCGGCACCATCTCAGAGCCGCTCCTGATCATGTCCGACTGGCGGTCGGCGATGGTGACGTAGCCCTCCTTGTCGATCTTCGCGACGTCGCCGGTGTGGAACCAGCCGTCGCGCCAGACCTCGGCGGTCCGCTCCGGGTCCTTGTAGTACTCCTCCATGACCCACGGCGCGCGGATGACGATCTCGCCCAGGGCGGAATCATCGTGGGGCACCGGTTTCATGTTCTCGTCGACGACCAGCGCCTCGACGCCGGGTACCGCCAGTCCGGTCTTCACGGAGAGCTTCTCTAGTTCTTCCTCCGGGAGGCCCGCGTCGGTCTTCTTTATGAAGGCTATTATGCTGACGGGAGCGGTCTCGGTCATGCCGTAACCGGAAGTGGCGCGGAAGCCGGGGATCAGCTTCTCCGCCTTGCTCTTCAGGCCGAGGGACAGCGCGGCGCCGCCCACAGTGCATACTTTCAGGCTGCTCAAGTCGTACTTCGCCAAGTCGGGATATTCGACGATCATGGCGAGCATGGTGGGCACCAGTTGGGTCATGTTGACCTTTTCGTTCTGCACCAGCTCACAGAACCCTTCGACGGTGAACGCGCCCGGCAGGACGAGCCTGGTGGCGGCGAAGACGGCCATATAGGGGGCACCCCAGCCGTGGATGTGGAAGAGAGGGATGTTCAGCAGCGTGACACCGGACTCACCCATCAGCTCACGCTCGGGATCGTTGTTGAGGACGCCGATCGTTATGAGGTGCAGGGTCATAAGGTAGAGCGCTCTGTGGCTGAACATCACGCCCTTAGGGAGGCCCGTCGTGCCGGTCGTATAGCACAGGGTGGCCTTGGTGTCCTCATGTAGCATCGGCCACCCGAAGTCGGGCGACGCCTGCCCGACGATCTCCTCGTAGCTGTAGAGGTTCTCGATCTTGCTCTCCGGCTTCCCCGGCACGTCGGAGATATAGACGAACTTCTCGACCGTGCCCTTTATCCGGTCGTAGATCTGCTCGACGAGAGGCAGGAAGATGTCATCGAAGAAGACAATTCTGTCCTCCGCGTGATTGATCGTGTAGGCAATGTGGTCCTGCGAAAGCCGCATGTTGATCGGGTGCAGAACGGCGCCCAGGCAGGAGACGCCGTAGTAAAGCTCCAGGTGCGCGTTGTGGTTGAGCGCGATCGTTGCGACCCTGTCGCCGGGCTTATCCGGCGTCCCCGGGCGCACTCCCAGCGCCTGGAGCGCGTTGGCGAGACGGCAGGTTCGCTCGTACCATTGCGCCCAGGTGAAGCGATAGGTCTGCCCCGTCCGGAAGTTCCTGTAAACGACGCCGATGTCGTCCGGATAGAGATTGACCGGCCTCTTCATGAATGCCGTCAGCAGCAGTGGGTAGTTCCTGCTGAATTGTGGATAGGGCCCCATTCCGTTTTCTCCTTACAACAAGCTGGCTGACTGAAATCGAATCCGTCGCCAAGGGCATTCTAGCCCGTTGTCCGCTCGAACGGCAACGGCCGGCGACGGTTGCTCAGGCCGGCGGTGTGCGGTGACCTACGGGATCAGCAGCACGCGGCCAAAGGCCATCCGGCTTTCGATGTAGGTGTGGGCCGCCGCCGCCTCGGAGAGAGGATAGGTCCGGTCGATGACGACCCGCAGGGAGCCGCGGGCGACGTCGTCCAGGTGCCGCGCTACCATCTCGCGTACCCGCTTGCTGTTCCGCGCCATCTCCAGCCCGAGGGAGAACCCCGTGAGGGACCGGTTGCCCTGTGACAGGAAGCCCAGGTCCGGCTTCTCGAAGCTCCGACCCGCGAAGCCGACGCTGACGACGCGACCGCGAAAGGTCAGGCTCTTGAAGCAGCCTTCGAGCACCGTGCCGCCGACGGTGTCGACGGCCAGCTCGACGCCGCGTCCATCCGTCAGCTTTCCGACGGCGGCCACGAAGTCCTCCGTCGTGTAGTTGATGCCGTGGTCGAGTCCGAACTCGGCGAGGCGGCGGAGCTTGTCGTCGCTGGAGGCGGTGGCGATGACGGTTGCGTCGGCGCGCTTGGCAAGCTGGATCGCCGCCAGTCCGACGCCGCCGGCTCCGGCATGGATGAGCACAGTCTCGCCCGCCTTCAGATGTCCGAACTCGAAGAGAGCGTCATCCGCGGTGCCGAAGGGGATGGGCACGCAGGCGGCCCGTTCCAGGTCGAGCCCGTCAGGGACCAGCCAGGTGGACATCGCCGGCGCCGAGACGATCGCCGCGTGCGAGCCGTACGCCACAAAGGTGACCAAGCGCTGCCCGACGGCACGGTCGCTGACGTTGGCGCCGACCTCGCGCACGATGCCGGCGCACTGGTAGCCGACGATGTGCGGCCGCGACGGCATGGGCCCAG
>JBGQNJ010000014.1:0-9801 GCA_041501065.1 Dehalococcoidia bacterium | reverse complement strand
CCAGGGCCGCGAGAACGCGAAGGAGTTCCTGCGCGAGAACCCCGACCTGACGCGCGAGATCGAGTCGAAGATCAGGACCGGCAGCGGCAACGGCGTGCCGGCGCCCACGCCAGAGATAGAAGAGACTGCCGAAACGCCGCTATAGGACGCCGGAATCGACTTGACGAGGGGCCGGCCTCACGGGCACGGCCCTTCTTCTCTTGAGGACGAGCCTCTGATGCTCATCACCAGCGTGGAGCGGCAACCGCGGCGGCGAAGGCGTGTCAACCTCTTCGTCGACGGGCAGTTCGCCTTCTCGCTCGCCCTCAGCCTCGCCCAGGAGAAGGGCATCCACGCCGGCATGACCGTCGACGAGGCGGAGCTCGATGCCCTGCGCGCCGAGGACGAGCGTCGCACCGCCTACGAAGCCGCCATCCACCTCCTCTCCTATCGCCCGCGCAGCGAGCGCGAGATGCGACAGCGCCTGCGCCGTCGCGGCGTCGCGGCCGACGTCATCGACGAGACGGTGGCGCGCCTGCACGCCTCGCACTACCTCGACGACGCCGCCTTCGCCCAGTTCTGGCGCGAGAGCCGCGAGACTCTCAGCCCCCGTAGCGGCCGCCTCATCCGCAGCGAGCTCCTATCGAAGGGCGTCGACGCCGGCACGGCGACGTCGACGGTCGAAGGGCTCGACGACGAGGAGGCCGCCTACCGTGCCGCCTCCAAGCGCCTCAAGTCGCTGCGGGGCGACGACTACGAGGTCTTCCGGCGCCGTCTGGGCGGCTTCCTGACGCGTCGCGGCTTCAGCTATGACGTCGTCAGGCGCATCATCGAGCGCTGCTGGCGCGAAGTCGAGGGCGATAAGTCGACCTGATCAGGCGTCCGTCCACACCTCCTGGCGGGTCTCCGGCGACCTCCCGGCACCCCCGTTTTTCCTTGACAGAGGGTATGTCGCAGCCTATCATTAGGGGCAGAAGTTCACTTCCTGAACCTTCACAATTTACTGGTCAAGCAATAGGAAAGCGAGGTGACCATGCCCGGAGCCATCGCAATAATCCTCGTTGGGATTTTGGCGCTGGCGGTCGGGGCTCTCGTTGGTTTCAATCTACGGCTTAGGATCAATCAAGCGCAGTTCGCCACAGCGGAGCGGAGTGCTGCCCGAATCCTTTCGGAGGCGCAGACAAAACAAAAGGAGATCCTTCTAGAAGCCAAAGAAGAGGCGCTACGCACGCGTGCCCAGATCGAAACAGAACTGCGCGAAAGGCGCAGTGAGCTTCAGCGTTCGGAACAGCGCCTCACCCAAAAAGAAGAGAGCCTGGATCGCAAGATTGAGGCCCTGGAACGCCGCACAGACGCCCTCTCCGACCAGGAGAAGGCACTGGAAACCACCCGACAAGAGCTCCAGGACCTTTCCCAGAAACAAATAGCGGAGATCGAGAGAGTCTCCGGCCTCACCAGCCAGGAGGCCCGCGAAATCCTCCTCAACGAAGTCGAGAAGGAGGTGCGGACCGAGGCCAACCGCAGGCTGCACCTGGTGGAGGCGGAGGTCAAAGAAGAGGGCGCCGAGCGCGCCCGCAAGGTCCTCATAGCCGCCATCCAGCGGCTCAGCACAGACGTCGTCTCGGAGTCCACGGTCAGTGTCGTCCCCATACCCAGCGACGACATGAAGGGCCGCATCATCGGCCGCGAGGGACGCAACATCCGCGCCCTCGAAGCCGCGACCGGCGTGGACCTGATCATCGACGACACCCCCGACGCCGTCACTCTGTCCGCCTTCGACCCCGTGCGCCGTGAGGTCGCCCGCGTGGCCCTCACGCGTCTCGTGATCGACGGACGCATCCACCCGACGCGCATCGAGGAGGTCGTGGAGAAGGCCCGCCAGGAGGTCGACGCCGACATCAAGCTCGCCGGCGAGCAGGCGGCCGTCGACGCCGGCTGTCCCGGCCTGCACCCGGAGCTGCTGAAGATGCTTGGGCGGCTTCGCTACCGCACAAGCTACGGTCAGAACCAGCTCAAGCACGCCATCGAGTGCGCCCATGTGTGCGGCATGGTTGCGGAAGAGATCGGCGCCGACGTGCGCATCTCCCGTCGCGCCGGCCTCCTGCACGACATCGGCAAGGCGGTCGACCACGACGTCGAGGGCACGCACGCCCTCATCGGCGCCGACCTGCTGCGTCGCTTTGGCATGAGCCCGCCCGTCGTGCATGCCGTCGCTGCCCACCACGAGGAGGAGGAGCCGCACTCGGTGGAAGCCGTCATCGTCCAGGTTGCCGATTCCGTCAGCGGCGGACGACCGGGCGCGCGGCGCGAGACGCTGGATCACTACATCAAGCGGATGCAGGCGCTGGAGGCGGTCGCGCACGAGTTCAAGGGCGTTGAGAAGGCGTTCGCCATCCAGGCTGGCCGGGAGATTCGTATCATCGTCAAGCCGGAGGAGATAGACGATCTGGAATCGATGCGCCTGGCCCGCGACATAAGCCGCAAGATCGAGGAGACACTGGAGTATCCCGGTCAGGTCAAAGTCACCGTCGTAAGGGAAACCCGGGCTATCGAATATGCCCGCTAGCAAGAGAGGGAGCGGAGTCAGCCGCAGCTAGGTTCGGATGAAGCCCCGCTCCCTATCTCTGTGTCCGTGAGGTGAGGCTTGCGAGTCCTTTTCGTCGGCGATGCCGTTGGCCGCACCGGCCGCCAGGCAGTGGCGACGCTGCTCCCAGGGCTCCGGCGTGAGTTTCAGGTCGACCTCGTCATCGCCAACGGCGAGAACGCCGCCGCGGGTCGCGGCATAACGCCCCCTGTGGCGGAGGAGATGTTCCGCTCCGGCGTCGACGTCATCACCACCGGTAACCACGTCTGGGACCAGAAACAGATAATCCCCTACCTCGATTCCCCGGCGCCCATCCTGCGGCCGCTCAACTTCCCGCCGGGTGTCGCCGGTCGCGGCATGCTCCAGGAGGGCGCGGTGACGGTCATCAACCTCCAGGGCCGCGTTTTCATGGCGAACATCGACTGCCCGTTCCGCGCCGCCGACCAGGCGCTCGCGGGGCTGTCGCCGGACTCCATCGTGATCGTGGACATGCACGCCGAGGCGACAAGCGAGAAGATGGCAATGGGCTGGTACCTCGATGGCCGCGTCAGCGCCGTGCTCGGAACGCACACCCACGTCGCGACAGCCGAGACGCGCGTCCTGCCGCGAGGCACGGCGTTCGTCTGCGACGTCGGCATGACCGGCGCCCGCGACTCCGTCATCGGCGACAACATTGACGGCGTCCTCCAGCGTTTCCTGACGGCCATGCCGGTGCGTCTGCAGCCGGCCAGCGGGCGGGCGATTCTCAACGCCGTCCTCGTCGATATCGACGATGCGACGGGGCGCGCGCGCCGCATCGAACGCGTGGACAGGGAAACCGGCGATGACGAGTAGCGCCGACTTCCACACGCATACTACTGCCTCCGACGGCCTGCTCGCGCCCGGCGACTTGGTCCGCCTCTCCGTCTCACGCGGTCTCAAGATCCTCGCCATCACCGATCACGATTCGACAGAGGGCATCGCCGAAGCGCTCGCAACGGCGGCGGAGTACACGGGGTTCACGCTCGTTCCCGGCATAGAGATGAGCACCGACATCCCGGGCGACGAGATCCACGTCCTCGGCTACTTCCTCGACTATCAGGACCCCGATTTCCAGGTCATGCTGACCAACCTGCGCAACGCCCGACGCGACCGCGGCCGCATGATGGTCGAGAAGCTGCACGCGATGGGCATGGAAATACCGTGGGAGCGAGTCGAAAAGCTGGCGGGCGATGGGTCCGTGGGCCGGCCGCACGTGGCGCAGGCGCTGATCGAGATGGGGTGCGTCTCGACCTTCCAGGAGGCATTCGACCGCTATATCGGCAGGAACGGGCCTGCCTACGTCGAACGCGCCAAGTTGACGCCGGTGGAGGCAATCGAGATGCTGGTGAAGGCGCGTGCGCTGCCCGTCCTGGCGCATCCGGCAAGCCAGTCCAACCTCGACGAGCTGCTAGCGCAGCTAAAGGCGGCGGGCATGCTCGGCATCGAGGTCTACTACCAGGACTACGACCGCAACACCTGCGCCCGCCTGGCAGCCGCTGCCGAGCGGCATGACCTCCTCAAGATCGGCGGCAGCGACTTCCACGGCTTCGGGAGCGAGCGCGAGCGCCTCCCGGGCGACATCCCTCTCCCCGACGAAGCGATCGATGCGTTCATGGCCGCGGGGCTGCGAATGACATCCGGGCGGCGCTCCTGACCGCTGGTCCTTCGGTAAGAACCGTAGGGACGCATGGCCATGCACCCCCACCAAACGCCTCATGACCGCGTTGCCGATTACGGGGGCGTGTAGTAGGCGTTGACTGCGACCCAGTCCAGGTAGAAGTCGCGGCCATCGCACTCGGCGCTGCCGGTGCACGTGCACGTGAGGCGGACGCGGAAGTTTGCGTTGCCCAGCTCCGCGACTGTCCAGATGCGCCCCCAGGTGTCACCGGCGCCTCCGACGATGCCCGTATGCTCGGCAGCGCTCTCAACGGTGTCCGTCTTGGCCGACGTCCAGTTCGTCCCGCCGTCCCATGACAGCTCGACGTTCATGCTATTGTCTGCGGCCACGGCGTCCAGCCACCAGTCCAGGCGCAGGCGTATCCCCTCGATCGTCGAGCCGGAGGGCGGCGCCAGGCCGTAGTTGTAGAAGAGGTGCCGGTCGCCGGGGCCATCGACGTTGGATGCATAAAGCGGGCCATCCCCGTAGGCATACGTGGGGTTCAGCTCGAACCCGTTGTTGTCACCGCCGGTTGTTGCCGCCTGGGCAGACGGGTTCTGATAGCCAGTGTTGGTGAAGGAAGGAGCGGACGAAAACGCGTTGCCGGCGTTGTCGCCCTGGCCCGAGTAGGTGCCGAAGCCGGTCGCCACGCCGAATGCCGCCAGGCTCGCCGCTACCAGCGTTAAAGCGATGGCCACCGGTATTCGCATTCTGATGAGCATCCCCGTCTAGTTCATCCTTTCGCCAGGAGGGTGCCGGCGAGAATGACCTTCGCCCTGCCTAGCACTGCGGCTCCTCGCTGACATATGGTCGCGGGACGACGTCCTTCCACGTTTGCCAGAGGACGATCCCCACCAGGAGCGTCGACGGGATGATGAGAAGAAGGGCTCGACCGGCGCCGCTGCGGGCAAAATGCACCAGGTAGCCGAGCCAGGGGATGCTAAAGACCACCTTATCGCCCGGACCCTGGAGAGCCACCGGCTCCGCATCGGGTTCCTTGTTGGCGTCGCCCTGGGTGACGAACTTCGGCGTCCCGCTGCTCGTGTCGATGGCGATGACGCGGTGCAGCACGGGAAGAGAATGCGACGACTTCTTGAGCGCGACTACGTCGCCGGTGTCGATCGACTCTGCGTCGATCTGGCGGGTGATGCCGATGCTGCCGTTGGGCAGCGACGCGCCCATGCTGCCGCCGTAGATGACGTAGGCGCGAAATCCGAGGAGTGCCAGGACCACTGGAACAATCAGGAGGACGATGATCGCCAGTGCCGCTCCCAGATACGCCCATCCGGCAAAGCGCGCGGCCCTCCTGAGGGGCCCGGCCTTCAGAAGCAGGTTAGGGACCCAGCCCGGCATCCTTACCCTCCAGTCCCTCTGCCGGGACAGCCGTTACGGGTTATTCGTCGTCTGCTCCGCGGCGAAGGTGAACGTCGCAGTCGTGGCGGCGTCCTCAGGTCCCGTCGCGATTGGGGGGAACTCCACCTTGAAGCACAGGTCCTCGCTGCCGCTCGCCGCCAGCGTCCGGTCACCTATGTCCTCTCCCTGCGCCGGGTTGCCGATAGCGCCGCTGGCGAGCGTGCCCGTGTAGAGCTGCGTCCCGTCGAACGCGGCACAGTTGGTGCCCAGCGTCCTGATGGTAAGCGTCAGGGCGTCTCTCAGGTTCAGGGTATCGATGTTGGTGGCGACCGTCGTCACGGCGTAGCGCAGCTCCAGGGTCCCATCGTTGGAGACCGTGACCTGGTCGGTCACAGAGTCGCCGGGCGCCATGTTGCTCATCGTGATGAAGGCGCTGGCGGGACTGGTGCTGATGTCGACGCTGCCGCTGGTAAACGCGTTGCTGCCGTTGTCGACGCTCTCCGTGAACAGCGATAACCCTCCCAGGCTAACGCAGGCCGCGAGCAGGCTGATTGCTATGAGACTTACCAGTATTCGTCTAATCATTGTCGTTGTCGCCCCCTCTCTGGAGGGTGGCCTATTCCCCTGGCCACCGGCGGGCCCCCGACGTTCCCTGCCGATATAAGCGCTCCGTCTACACGTACCTCGATGAGCGTACGCCTTCAGGCATACGCGTCCTTGTTGGATTATCGGCCGCCGGTCGGGAATAATAAGGGGGACAGCCTGTGTATCGCTCAGCGGAACAATCGGGCGATAATAGGACGGACATCTCCCGGGGGCCCGCCATGCAATGCGCAACTCACCCAGACGTCGAGACCGAACTCGCCTGCGGACGCTGCGGCAAGCCGATCTGCCCCCGCTGCCTGGTGCAGACGCCCGTCGGCGCCCGCTGCCGCGACTGCGCGCACCTCAGGCGCATCCCGACGTACGAGATCCGGCCGACGTACCTCCTGCGAGGGATCGCCGCGGCAATTGCCGTCGGCGCTGCTGCGGGAGGCGTGTGGTTCCTGGTATCGCCGCCGCACCGAGGGGCTTTCGCCTATGTCGCGCTGTTCCTTGCGCTGGGCATCGGCTACGCCACCGGCGAGGCGGTTAGCCGGGCAACGAACCGCAAACGAGGGCCGGCGCTACAGGGAATCGCCGCCTGTGGCGTCGTCATCGCCTACCTCGTGCGCAACCTCGTCGACGGCGCGGGACCGATACCGGCGAACGACGTCTTCGGCTACGTGACGGTAGGGTTGGCGATTGTGGTGGCGATTGGGCGGCTTCGCTGAGGGGCTAGCGGAGGATGAAGGAGAGAACGACCAGCAACCCGACCATGCCGACGATGAAGACGAAGATTCGTCGCAGCTCCGCGTTGACGTAGCGGAAGTCCATCGGGTTCGGCGCTCTCGGCTTTCCGGCGGTCGGCGCCGGCGCAGCGACTTTCGTCGTTGCGCCCACCGGCGCTGCCCGCGCCCGAGCGATCGCGGGCGGCGGAACGGGACGGCGGCGTCCCTTGCGTTTGTCGCGAGGCCTGCCGGCCGGCTGCCTGGTCAATTCATTCCCTCACTTGAAGCAATCTTCTGTTCAAGATTATACATCGACCGGATCCGACGGACAATGAAGCGCGAATCGCGCGTCTACGGTCGTGGCGGACGGTTGGGACCGCTCACCACCTCTTCGTGGTCGACGACGAAATGGTCGACCTTCCAGGCATAGTAGACGCTCTTGATGTTCGACGGGAAACCCGAAGTATCGCCCTCGGCGTACAGAGGCAGCGTCACCACGAGCCGGCCATCCGTGACCGCGACTCTCACTTCTCCACCGCCCGGCGCGTCCGTTAGCAGCGCCTTCAGGTTGCCATCGAGGTAGCCCATGACGATGAAACCGAGGTCTCCCTGCGTCCCACCGGAGGATATCGGCACCACGGCGTCGTCGCGGCCGTCGCCGGTCAGATCAGCGTAGATGACCTCCTCGGGCGCCACCTCGCCGCCGAGGCCCTGCGCGAACTCCTTGACATCGGGCTGATTGGCGAGGTCGACCGCTCGAATGTCCATCGAGGGAGCGGCAGTAGCGGCGGGCGAAGTCGTAGGCGGCTTCGGCGTGGCAGATCCGCCGCTCTTCTCGCCGTCGCGGCACCCTATCGCGAAGGACAGGCCGAGGACGACGAGCACCGTGATAAGCCCGATCACGGACCAGCCTAAGCGGCCGCGCATCTACCGCCTCCAAGAAACGGACGGCAAGTCGCCCGCTTGTCGACAGGCGTTGCCGCCCAAGACTGTCTTATGATGGTGCGCCCGGCGGGATTCGAACCCACGGCCTCAGCCTCCGCAGGGCTGCGCTCTATCCAACTGAGCTACGAGCGCCCATTCCTATTGATTGACGACGGGAGCCCGGCCCGCCTCTGAAAACGTTCGTGATGGTGCCGAAGGTGGGATTTGAACCCACACGCCCTTGCGGACACTACGCCCTGAACGTAGCGCGTCTGCCATTCCGCCACTTCGGCAGGCCGCTGGATGGTGGGCGGTACAGGGCTCGAACCTGTGACCTCTTCCGTGTGAAGGAAGCGCTCGTACCAACTGAGCTAACCGCCCTCTCCAGTTCAGGATTCTATCGAATGGGGGGTGCCCTGTCAACCGAAGACGGCTTCCGGACGGGCCCCCAGACAGGCGTGAAAGAAGTTCTGAGCGGATGCGATTTCGTCGTCGCGGCACGCGGTCTACGATGCAGGGCAGAGATGGTTCGCCCGCGTCCTAGCGATGTGACACGTCGGAGCCAAGCCCTGCCTGATACTCCCGCCAGCGCTCTTCGAGGCGGCTGTCCCGCAGTGTGTCGAGGAGGTAGTCCGCGAACTCGTGGCCTTTGACGCCGGTGGAGCGACCCGTGACGACCACTTTCTTCTCGAACGTGTCGCAGATCTCCAGCGCCATTTCCAGTTTCCTACCGCGGTCCTCGAAGCCGACGTGGTTCAGCAGCATGGCGCCAGCGCGGATGAGACCGCTGGGGTCAGCGTACTCCACGCGTCCTTCCTCCACCATGCGTGGCGCGCTGCCGTGGATCGCCTCGAACATAGCGTAGTGGCGGCCGATGTTCGCGCTGCCCGCTGTGCCCACGCCGCCCTGAAGCTCCGCCGCCTCGTCGGTCAGGATGTCGCCGTAGAGGTTCGGCAGGACAACGACGCGGAAGTGGGAGCGCCGCTTGGGGTCGACGAGCTTGGCCGGAATTATGTCAATGTACCAGTCGTCCCACTCGATCTCCGGGTAGCCGGCGGCGATTCTCTTCGCGGTCTCCAGGAACTTGCCGTCGGTGGCCTTGATGACGTTCGCCTTGGTGACGACGGTGACTCGCTCCTTGCCGTGCCGGCGCGCGTACTCGAAAGCCATGGCGATGATCCGCTCACTCCCTTGGGTCGTGACGGCGGTGAAGTCGAAAGCGAGGTCATCCGTGACGTGGACGCCCCGGCTGCCCATCACGTAGGCGCCCTCAGTGTTCTCGCGGAAGAACGTCCAGTCGATACCCTGCGCTGGTATCCTGACCGGCCGGACGTTGGCGAAGAGGTCCAGGGACCGCCGCATGGCGACGTTGGCGCTTTCGATGTTCGGCCAGGGATCGCCGGCGCGCGGCGTCGTGGTGGGGGCCTTGAGGATGATGTGGCACCGCTTCAGTTCTTCGAGCACGTCGTCGGGAATTGCCTTGAGCTGAGCGGCGCGGTTCTCGATCGTCAGACCGTCGATCACCCGGAAAACGATGTCGCCCCTCCTCACCTCGGGTTCGAGGATGAACTCCAGGATGCGCTGCGACTCGCGGGAGATGTAGGGTCCGATGCCGTCGCCGCCGCAGACGCCAATGATCAGCGGCCTAATCGTCGAGTAGTCGACCCAGCCGTTGTCGGCCTTCATCTGCTCGACGCGTTTGAGCTGTTCTTCGACTAGAAGGCCGAAGTGCTCCTTCGCCCGTTCAATCGCCTGCTTGTCCATGTCTTTCCTATGCTAGCACGATACCGGGTTGAACCGAATGGGGGCGGGATTCCTTGTAGCCTAACGCGAGTACGGCCGCCGCCGATGACCAACGGCTGGCGCCTGTTCGCCTGCGGCGAAAGTCCCCTCCCGCCTCAGGCGGGTGCGCTGCCGGCTCACGTCTATGTCTGGTGGCAGCGGAGGGATTTGAACCCCCGACCAAGGGCTGG
>JBGQNJ010000013.1:0-10351 GCA_041501065.1 Dehalococcoidia bacterium | reverse complement strand
CTGGCCGACCTCGGCGCCGACGTCATCAAGGTCGAGCGCACCGGCGCCGGCGACGACACCCGCGGCTGGGGCCCGCCCTTCGTGGAAGGCGCCGACGGCAAGCATATCGGCTCGGCGTATTTCCATGCCGCCAACCGCGGCAAGCGCTCGATCGAGATGGACTTCGAGAGCGACGAGGGCCGCCGCATCGTGCGCAAGCTGGCGGCGCGCTCGGACATCCTGATCGAGAACTTCAAAGTCGGCGGGCTCGCCAAATTCGGCCTCGACTACAAGAGCCTGGCGTCCGAATGCCCGCGGCTGATCTATTGTTCGGTAACCGGCTTCGGCCAGGACGGCCCCTACGCCAAGCGCGCCGGCTACGATCTGATGGCGCAAGGCATGGGCGGCATCATGGACTTGACCGGCATGGCGGACGGCGCACCGACCCGCGTCGGCGTGGCGATCTCCGAGGCTACGACCCGGTGTTCGGCGCGCGACCGCTGCGCCGCGTCGTCACACGGGAAGTGGAGAGCCCGCTTTCGAAGCGCATCCTGGCGGGCGAGTTCCGTGAGGGCGACACGGTGGTGATGGACGCAACGGAGGAGGGCTACGAGTTCTACCGCAAGGAAGCGGTGGCAGCCGCCGCCGGCTAGAACGAGTATGATGTTAGGTAGGGGTGGGTGAGATGACACTGCTAGGGCTGAGAAAAAGATGGCGCGGTATTGTGCGGCGTCGGCTCATGGGACTGCGCGGCCGCATCGACCGTCGCATCGAGCGGCTGGACGAGAAGCGGCAGCGCCTGGATGTGAAGGTGGCGAAGACAGGCGCTAAGCCCGCGGTCGAGGAGCCGGTACCGGTCACAGGGCCGGCGGCCCCGGTCAGCGAGGCAAAGCGCCCTTCGCGCCGCCGTCCTTCGCGCCGCCGAGGACCTTCCGCGTAGGTCAGGCCGTCGACTGGTGCCCGACCCGCAGCGCACGACGCCGGAAAGGCAGGAACATCGATGTCTGCGAACGCGATGGCCATCCTGTTCGTGATCGTCTTCTACGGCCTGTACCTTGTCTTCGTTGGGTCGGTTGTCTGGGCGCTTTGGCGAAGGCGTGGGGTCGCGTCCGAGGCCGGGCGTCGCTCCGCGTTTCGACTGACCGCGCTGGGAATGGCGCTCCTGCCGATCGCCAACGCCGTCTGGATTGTCGCGGCGGTGGCGCACGCGGAGAGCATCGCGCTGCCGCTATTCGCGTTGTTCTTCCTGCTGGGCGCAACGTCATTCGGCGCCGGGCTGCTGCCGAGCCGAAGCCCTTCTTCCATGTGGCCGCTACTGCTGAGGGTCTTCGGCTGGAGTCTGATCGCGGGCGTGGCGCTTATCCCGTCGTTCCTCGTGCTCCTGCTGCCCATCCCGATTGCGCTGGCGTTCTTCGTGCCAGAGGACTACCGGCAAAGACAGAGGGCAGGCGCCATCGCTGGCGAGGCGTGATTCTGAGGGTTGAAACGCTCAGCCCCAGCAAAAGCGACGTCAGATGCCGGCTGCGGGATTCATCCCGCAGAACTGATTTTGGCTCGCGCCGCCGTCCCGCGCGCCGTCGCTCCCCCCGTCGCCGCGCACCGCGCGAAGCGTGACGGCGAGGAGATGCGGCTCGCTTTCAAGAGTTGAAACCCTCAGCGTCCTGCACGCAAGCGTAGGCTGTCGCCGATTACGGTGCCTTTCGCTCGAGGTGACGAAAGAGAATGCCGGCCGGCGACCGCTTGAGTTCTTGATCTGCTGCAATGATCTCTTTGCCATGCTTCCACAGATCCTTGGCTGACGGAACGCCAACCAAGCCGCCAGCTGCCGCGAGCAACGAGAGAGGGACATTCGCCGCCGAGGCGGCGGCAATCGAGATCGCGCCAACACCAACCCAAGGGCCGACCTCCAAGCCGAAGAAGCGGCGCTTGGACGCTGCCATCGCGGCCACTTCGCGCTTATGACGCGAAAGCGCCTCGCCCAGAGTCGTTGCCACCGCCTCGCCCACCTCGGCGAGGGCCGAGGGGTCAGCCGTGTTAATCTCCGCGATTGCGGCGCGGATTGTCTCCCTCAGTTCTGTCAACGCCCCTTGCCGGCGCAGATCGATCAGCGCATCCGGAGGCAGACCGGATATGATCCCGAGGTCTTGGTCTCCTTCGGCCTGCAATGCCTTGGTGAGCAGCACTTGATCCATGTCCGGAAACAATCGCTGACCGCGGTCCCTGTCGTATTCGTATTTCCAAAGCAGGTACTGCCAGGAGGTAGGTGCATCCATGATGGGCGTGCCCCCGAAGCCGTAACTCCTCAGCAGTACGTCGCTCGTCTGCATCATTCTGCCGCTGAGCGCTAGCCACAGCGACTTGCCAGGGTGCACGGCGGTTCCACTAGAGGCGAAGTTGGGGGCGAGGACCTCGGCCTCGAACCGCTGTATCTGCTCAGCGGGCGTGCCGGCCCACTCCACGTCAAACAGCAAGCGAGACGGATCAGCAATGCTAGATTGAACAGCGTCGACGGTCTTCAACCGGGCAAGGAATGATTCCACTCGCTGGGCGCTGGCGAACTTCCGGCCGAAAAGCCTCGAACAATGCTCTATCAAGTCAGCCTCTCCGGCGGCCCGGACGTAGGCTTGCTCCTGCGGGTCGAGCACGAAGTTATTTGGTGCTATGACAACAATAGGAGGTTCGACGTCTGCCAAGGCAATGTCTCGGTACCTAAGCGCGTTCAAGGCGTGTTTCGCTATGTAGTAGAGGCTTCGCTCCGGCTTCATGAAAGGGAACAGGGCGGGGGCTGCTCTGAGCAAGGGATCCGGGAGCACGATTGTGTCCACGTAGAGCCCAACGGAGCACGCGATGTTAGCTGTATACGACGGGAAGAAGTCACCGCCGTATACAGCTTTCAGGCAACGCATATCTTGCAGGTGCGCGTAAACGACCGGACCAAAAGATGTCCAGAACTCTGTGATTCGGGAAGCAAACTGCTCTGCCTCGTTCGCCCAGGCGCTCACGAGGCTCTCGGTCGATGCCATGCCTGTGGCGATGGCATGGGGGCTGACGTTGTGTCGCTTCATCTCAGAGAATGGCCGCCCGAAGAACAACTCTAGAAGATCGAAATAGGCACGCTGCACCTCCAGCAGCGGAACCCTCTTTAGTTCTTCGTGCTGCCGCAAGAACGCGACCCCGCTGGCAAGGGCCCGAACGCTGGCATCAACCGTCTCTGGGTCGACCTTGCCGTCGGAGGCATACCTCACCTCCCCGAGAGCATTGAGTACCTGGAGATCGGGAACAAAGTTCAAGCGCCCGGCCTCCAGTTCCTCTTTGAGGATCATCAGGCGGCGATGGAGTTCGTCTCGTTCCATTCGACCGGCTAGGAAATACTGTAGCAGGAATCAGACCCCGCGCTGTTCCTCACGCTATTATACGGCTTTGGCACCGGCACTTCCACGTCCGGGCGCGTACAGGTACTGCTTATCATCTTCGCCGCTGCCGCGGTGAGGCCGCCGGTGGAAGCGGCTGCCGCCAGGGGGTCCCGGCCCTCCGACACTCGCGGGCAGGCGCACTCAGTCGTCCTGCTTGAACGACGGCTTGCGCTTCTCCGCGAACGACCGAGGCCCCTCGTAGAAGTCGTGCTGGCCGATGAGCGTCACGAACGTCGCCCCTTCGATGCGCATCCCCTCCTCCAGCGGCGTCCCCAAGCCGCGCATCACCGCCTCCTTGTCCGTGCGGACCGCCCCCTGCGGGAACTCGCAGATCGACTCCGCGAGCGCCGTCACGCGCGCCATCAGCTCGCCCGACGGCACGACCTCGTTCACCAGCCCGATGCGGTACGCCTCCTGAGCGTCGATCCGCTTCCCAAGGATGATCAGCTCCATCGCGCGCCCCAGCCCGACGACGCGCGGCAGCCGTTGCGTCCCGCCGTCGCCCAGACCCACGTTCCAGCGACGGTTCAGCACCCCGAACTCCGCGTGCTCGGCGGCGATGCGGATGTCAGCGCAAAGGGCGACCTCCAGCCCGCCTGCAAAGCAGTAGCCGTTGACGGCGGCGATGATCGGCTTGAAGATGTCAGCTTTGCGAGTGTAGCCCATGAGGCCGGGATGATCGTAGATGAAGCGGCGGACGTCGTGAGGCTTCTGCGGCAGGCCCCCGGAGCCGACCGTCCTCAGGTCGAAGCCGGCACAGAACGCCTTGTCGCCGGCGCCGGTCATGACTGCGACGTAGGAGTCGTTGTCGTCGCGGAAGTCGGTCCATGCGGCCACCAGCTCCGACGCCGTCGGCGGGTCGACGCAGTTCATGGACTCCGGCCGGTTGATCGTTATGTAAGCTACGTGATTGCGCTTCTCGTAGAGCACCGTGGACATGGTCTATCCTCCTCCTACAGTCCATTCCTTCGTATCGAGGTGCTTCCCGCGCCCCGTCAATCTGTAGTAATGTTCGTGCGTCGGCTCTAGAATAGGGACAAAGGCGACAGTGCGCTAGGAGTCGCGAAATGAGTGTCATTACGATCAGCGGCAATCTCGGCAGCGGCGGCCAAATCGGTCAAATCGTCGCGCACCGGCTGGGCCTTGACTACGTGGACAAAGAGGTTCTGACCGAAGCGGCGCGCGCCCTGGGGGTGAGCGAACGCGCCGTCGCCGGCCGCGACGAGGAGTCACCGCCGCCGACCCTCCGCGAGCGCCTTGTCTCATTCTTCCAGGACTTCCTCGAGCGCTCGGCCGTGGCGGGGGTCGCCGATCCCCTGATGGGCACTGGCGGCCTGGAGACCTTGATGGCGACCACGTACCGCGAGGCGGCGGCGCTGCCCGCTGCCAGCGAACGCGAACTGAGCGACAGCCGCTACAAAGAGGCGATTACGTCCGTCATGACTGAGCTGGCGGCGAGGGGCGATGTCGTGATTATCGGGCGCGGCGGTCAGGCCATCCTTAGGGAGCATCCCCGCTGCCTGCACGTCCGCATGACCGCGCCCGTCGCCGCGCGCGTCCGCCGAATCGCCGAGCGGGAGGGGCTGTCTGCGGAGAAGGCGAAGGAGCGGGTCGAGGAGAGCGACAAGGCGCGTCTCGACTATCACCGCAAGTATTTCAAGATCAACCCCGCTGATCCCGACCTCTACGACATCGTCATCAACACGGCGCACATATCACAAGAGGACGCAGCGGAGCTCATAGCCGCCGCGCTCCGCTTCAAGATGCCAGCTTCTGCCTAGAGAAGCGTGGATGCTCGGACGTCCGCCGTGAGGAGTTTGGAATGGCGGTCGCATTGCTCGTCGTCCTGGCCGGCTACTTCATCGGCGCCATCCCCGTCGCCTACATCGCCGGACGCCTGAAGGGCATCGACATCCGCCGCTATGGCAGCGCGAACGTCGGCGCGTCGAACGTCTACCAGTCTGTCGCGCACTGGGCCGTGGTGCCGGTTGGGCTGGCGCAAATCGCGCTGGCGATGGCGGGGATCGGCCTGGCGAAGCTTGTCGATCAGGACCTGGGCGTGCAGGTGGCCACGGGTGTGGCGGCGCTCGCCGGCGCCTGCTGGTCCGTCTACCTGCGACTCGCCGGCGGGCGCGGCATCGGGGCGTCCATCGGCTTCATGCTGTTCCTGACGCCGATAACGCTGGTCGTCTTCATTGTCGTCTCGATGGCAGGCGTGTTCGCGCGAAACGTGCCCCTCGGCGTCGGAGCGGCGATTGCTGTCGCGCCGGTATCGTCGCTCGTCGTCGACGGCCCGGGCGCGATAGCCCTCGGCTGCCTCTGCATGGCGATCATCATCTTCACGAAGCGTTTGCTCGGGAACCCGGGCGCGCGCGCGGAAGGCGTGTCGCGGCGGGACGTGATGCTCAACCGCCTGCTGTACGACCGCGACATCCGCAACCGCGACGAGTGGGTGCGCAAGGGCCTCAACAGCCCCAGCCGTCAGGCTTAGTCAACCGCCTAGAACGAATCTGGAGGCAAGTAGCTATCGCCCCACGTCTCCAGGTGTTCCCGCTTCAACCGCTCATACTTCTCGCGATACGACTTCGACTTCAGGGGCGGCGTCGTCATGATGACGGCGTCTTCGTTCGTGTCGGTGTAGTAGCGCGGCCGGACGCCGACGCTCAGGAAGCCGAACTTCTCGTAGAGGGCGCGGGCGGGCTCGTTGTGGCGTCGATACTCCAGCGTCACCGATTCCATGTTCTCGGCGAAAGCGACCTCCATGGCGGCCAGCAGCAGAAGGCCGCCCACGCCCTGGCGCCGAAGCGCCTCGCGCACCGCAATCGTCACCACGTGCGCCTGGTCGACCATCAGCCATACGCCGACCAGCCCGATTATCAGCCGGCGTGTCGGCGGCGATTCCTCCCGCGCGCGCAGCAAGCGTCGCACCGCTTTGCGCCAGAGCGACGTCGCCGGCTTCGTCGCGTCGCCGTCGTCGCCCTCCTCGACGAGCACGAAGTAGCGCGCCAGGCGGTTCTTCAGCTCGCGGCTGTACGCCGTCTGCGGCCACATCGACGGGAACGATTCCCGCTCGATGTCCATGACCTGCGGGATATCGGCGGGCTTCATCGGGCGGAGAACGTAGCGGACGCCAGTCTCCCTCGCCCGCGGTTCGGCCTGTTTCGTCCTTGCCACGAGCAAATACTATCACACGACCGGAGCGGGGGCAGTTGCCCGCGGGTCACGTCAGCCTCCGCGCGCTGACCGACGGGTCGTGCTCGCACCGCGATAAGTACTTTATACTGAGCTAAGCATCGCGAACGTGCAGCGGAATGAAAGCGGTCAGGGTTAGTTGGAGGAAAGCTTGAAGACGGAGATATACGAGGTAGACCCGTTCACCAGCCGCAAGGACAAGCTCATCACGACCATCGATAGCGACTATCGCTTCGAGCGGCAGGACGAGATATTCATCGACGGCGCAAGGTCGATGAAGGTGCGGGTGATCAACGTGGTGGTGAGACTTGCCGGCGGGGACATGGAACGCGAGCTGCTGGTGATGAAGCTGTAGAGCCGGAGGAGCGCTATTGCACCGCGCTCGATACCTGCTGGGCGTCGCGCTCCTCGACCTTCTCCGCCGGGCCGGCGCTGGCGAGTTGGACCTGCCGGTAGCCGGGCGGCACGACACACACCATTTCGATGTGCCGTCCGTTCACGACGATGAACTCGTCGTCCCATGCCAACCCGCATTCGGCTTCGTGGATAGTCTTGGCCTCGGTTATCGCCAGGAAGCCCTCGAAGAGCTTCGGCAGCACCACCGTGAGGTCGGCGTCCTTTATTATGTGGATATTGCCGTGGATGCGGAACGGCGGCGCGAAGACCAGCATCAGTTGCTTTTCCTTCTGCACGTGGTCGAAACGGTGCGCCTCGTCCCGTCTCGCCTCCTCCTCCGGCGATGCCCGCGAGCGCCCGAGAACGACGGAATCCTTGTCGACAAACATTGGGCCGCTGGCGGCGATTACTTCTGCCGAGGTCAGAAGCTGGCGCACCTTCACATCGGCTAGTTGTAGATGGGTGAGCTCCGGGTTGTTCAGGAGATCGACCAGGCGAAGGCGCTCGTTAAGGCCGCGGCAATTACCGATGATGCCATAGCCTTCCGTGATGATCTCTACTGCTGCGACCGTTGAGCCGGGGTTCTCGGGCGTGTCGTTACTCATCTCTATCGAAAGAAATGCAAACCTGCCGCTTGCGATTGTGCAGGATTCCCCAATGAGTAATCGACCTATGACGCCCAGGCTGAATGAGGAAATCCCCTGAGCAGGCCCCCGGACGAGCTCACGGCTTGAACGCGAGAAGGCCGTCGACTTTCCAAAGGGCTACCGCAGCCGGCGCCTCCTGATGCGCCACCCACCGACGGAAATGGCGACCCCTGCCACAGCTATGCCACCGACCAGCGTTGCCCAGGCTCCGACACTCCAGCGAGAGTCGCCGCTCGGCGCACCAGACTCAGCAGCGACGGCGGCCGGCGGCAAGTTGACAACGCCGCCTACCCTCGGCGACTTTGTTGGCGTTGAAGTCGGTGTCGGAGGCAGCAGCGTGTGCGTCGCCGTGGGCGTCGATGTGGGCGAAAGCGTAGGCGTAAGGGTCGGGGTAGGAGTGGGCTCGACTGCCGTGAGGTCATGAAGGAAGATGTCGCGTTGGCCGTTGGTGTCGCCCGGTACCAGATTCGAGGACGGGGAGTCGAAGGCGACGAAATGGCCGTCACCGCTGATAGAGGGAAACTCGCTGTAACTACTGCCTTCATTGCCGTCACTGTTCACGCTTGCCCGCGTGGTCTCACCCGTCAGCCGGTCGTGAACGAAGATGTCTGCCCAGTCATTGTTGTCTCCGGGAACGAGGTTAGAGGCCCAGGAATAGAAAGCAACATAGCGGCCGTCGGCGCTGATCGAAGGGTAGGAGCTGGCCGCGTTTCCTGACTCACCGTTATTGGACACGCTCACGACTTCGGTCCCATCGGTCGAGCGATCACGAACGAAAACATTCATGATCTGGCCGATTTGCGACGTGAATGCAACATAGCGGCCGTCAGCGCTGACTGCGCCCCCGCCGCCCAGCGTTGTCTCACCCGTCAGCCGATCATGGACATATAGGCCGCCGTAAGTAGCTTCCGGAACCAGATTGGCGGCAGAGTCGAAGAAGACAAAGCGACCATCCGCGCTGATTGCGATGCTATGAAGTCCGCTCGCCGTGTTGGCCTGGTTTCCGGCGCTGTCCACACTCACCCGCGTTGTCTCACCCGTCTGAAGGTCGTAGACGAAGACGTCCGGGCAAGGGCCGAGGGGAATCATACAAAGATTGGTGTCACCAGGAACAAGGTTCGATGACATCGACACGAACGCGACGTACCGGCCCTCGGCGCTTATAGCGGCCGGATAGTCGAATAGGGGAGTCCAGGAGTTGCCCGGATTGCCGTTACTGTCCACACTCGCTTGGGTGGTCAAGCCTGTTTGACGGTCATGGACGAAGATTTGCCAGTCGCCGCGACTGCCGCCGGGAACCAGATTCGTGGCCACAGCGGCAAAAACGACGTAGCGCCCGTCTGCGCTGATTCTGGGTCTGGCGCTAAATGCGTTCGCCTGGTTTCCAGCGCTGTCAACGCTCACCCGCGTGGTTTCGCCGGTCTGGCGGTCGTGGACGAAGATGTCTTTGTCGCCGTTCGTATCGCCGGGGACGAGGTTCGCGGCGTCAGATTCGAACGCGACATAGCGACCGTCGCCGCTGAGCGATGCCATCAGGCTTAGGCCGTCGGCCTGGTTGCCCAGGCTGTCCACGCTCACCCGCGTCGTGATATCCGACGAGGCGGACGTGCCTCCCGCGGCGACGATTATGGATGAGGCAAGGATCCCCAATAGAAGCAATCGCACCAGTGCGCGCGCAGGCATGATCGACCTCCGGACGGCGGGGACACGTTAGGCGGGGTTTGAGGGATGAGCCACCAGTGCGCTCACTATAGCACCGTTTGCGCGTCTGTCAAGGCCTAAACGTTAAGTGATGGTTAAGCGTTAGCGCGAAAGTGCAGCAGCGGCTGTCCGAACCGAGCGACTGGAAGGTGCTTGTCGACCGATCATCCGCGCCGACGCTTGTCAACCGCTCTCACACTGGCGTACGATTCATCTCAGGCACGAGTGCGCGACACGACCATCGCTACACCTAGAGAGGTACCAAACCATGCGTTCCGATCAGATCAAGAAAGGCTTCGAGCGCGCGCCGCATCGCGCCCTCCTGCGCGGCACCGGCGTCATCCGCTCCGAGGCCGACTTCGACAAGCCATTCGTCGCCATCGCCAACTCCTACACCGACATCGTGCCGGGTCACGTCCATCTGCAGGAGGTCGGACGGATCGTCAAGGAGGCGGTGCGCGCGGCCGGCGGCGTGCCCTTCGAGTTCAACACCATCGCCGTCGACGACGGCATAGTCATGGGGCACTTCGGCATGAAGTACTCGCTGCCCAGCCGCGAGCTCATCGCCGACTGCGTGGAGACGATGGTCGCCGCCCACTGCTTCGACGCCATGGTCTGCATCCCCAACTGCGACAAGATCGTCCCGGGCATGCTGATGGCGGCCATGCGCCTCGACATCCCGACGATCTTCGTCAGCGGCGGCCCGATGCGCGCAGGCAGGCTGCCGGATGGGCGCGTCGCGGACCTGATCAACGTCTTCGAGGGCGTGGGCGCCTTCAGCGCCGGTCGCATCAGCGAGCAAGAGCTGCGCGATCTCGAGGTTTCAGGCTGTCCAGGCTGTGGCGCCTGCGCCGGCATGTTCACCGCCAACTCCATGAACTGCCTCACCGAGGCCATCGGTCTCTCGCTGCCCGGCAACGGCACCATCCTTGCCGACAGCGAGGAGCGCAACGATCTCTACCGGCAGGCAGCGCACCAGGTTATGAAGCTGCTCGAAGCCAACCTCACGCCGCGACAGCTCGT